>JANLOW010000313.1:0-10614 GCA_031366785.1 Bacteroidota bacterium
GGCTTTGGCCGGTTCGTCTTTTTTCTAATTCTTGTTTCTGCAATGTATGCTTTAAAATTCCTTGTTTTAAAAATTTGCGGATGGCTCTTCGAACAAGAAAGAGAAATGGCGACATATATGTTCAATATTTTTCTTATCAACAATATTCTTGGAATGGCTTTATTACCATTCATTTGCGTATTTGCCTACAATCAAAAACTGGCAGTTTCCGGACTTTTAATAATTCCATTTGCCTTTATTGCCATTTCTTTTGGCTGGAGGATTTTTAGGGGAATACAACTTGGATTGAGTATTAGTTCATTCTCTCCGCTCTATTTATTTTTATATCTTTGCACGCTTGAAATTGCACCCCTGATGGTTTTGATAAGGGTTATTGTTCAATAACAATTTTGTAAACCGGTATTTACTAAAGAAACGGAATTTTTTTGCATGGCTTTGAAAGTAAAAAGTATATTGGTTACCCAACCAAAACCCGAAACAGAAAAGTCCCCATACTACGATCTTTCTAAAAAATACAATGTAAAGATTGATTTTAGGCCATTTATTCATGTCGAACCTATATCTGCTAAGGATTTTCGTTCAGATAAGGTAAATATTCCTGAACATACCGCTGTCATACTTACCAGCCGGAATGCTGCCGATCACTTTTTTCGTATGTGCATTGAAATGCGCATTACCGTTCCCGAATCGATGAAATATTTCTGCGTGTCCGAATCAACTGCCTATTATCTTCAAAAATTTGTCGTTTACAGAAAACGAAAAATATTTTTTGGTAAACAGACCATCATGGACCTTATGGATGTTATTAAAAAACATAAAAAAGAAAAATTTCTTGTGCCTTGTACTGACATCCATAAACAAGAAATATTTGAAACCCTGGATACTCATAGCATTGATTATACAAAAGCAATGATGTATAAGACTGTTGCCAGCGATCTTTCAGATTTAGCGGAAGTAAATTATGATGTCCTTGTTTTTTTTAGTCCCTCTGGAATAACTTCTCTCTTTAAAAATTTCCCAAAGTTTAAACAAAATAATACACGGATTGCAGCTTTTGGGCCATCAACTGCTCAGGCTGTACTTGATGCCGGATTGCAACTCGATATTCAGGCCCCCGTGCCGGCAGCTCCTTCAATGACTATGGCGCTTGAACAATATATCAAGAAAGCAAACAAATAACATGTCAGCTTCTTCAGTCTCGCTTCAACGCCAGACTTTCAGAAAGAACGAAAGGCTTTGCAGCAGAAAGATTATACAGGACCTGGCTCTAAAGGGAAAAAATATTCATATAAATCCCATTCGTCTTGTATGGATTCCATCTATCCTTAACGTGATTATACCGGCTCAGGCAGCATTCACTGTTCCAAAAAGAAATTTTAAAGATGCTGTCGATAGAAATAGAATTAAGAGACGTATGCGTGAGGCATATAGAAAAAATAAATCATCATTATATTCGTTGATTTCTAATAATAAAAATCAATATGCTTTACTTTTCGTTTTTACAGGAAAAAAATCAATAACATATTTGGAAACAGAAGAAAAAATAAAAATAATCTTGCATCGCTTTGCTGAAGATATTCAGAAAAATAATAATTAAAATTCTAACCGGAATAATCCGTTTATACCAGAGGGCTATTTCTCCTTTGTTGGGAAAAAATTGCCGTTTCGATCCAACTTGCTCCGAATATAGCTTACAGGCTTTTGGCAAATATGGAATTTTAAAGGGTATTTATCTTTCAGTAAAAAGAATACTTCGTTGTCACCCCTGGGGTGGACATGGTTATGATCCGCTTCAGTAATTTTAAAAAAATTTATGGCACTAAAAAAAAATTATCGTAAATACAAAATAATTATTGTCGCAATTATTATTTCTGTTTTTTCATTCGCAAGCATCAGCTTCATAGATAAAGATTTTGAGTATGTAAAAAACCTCGACATTTTCGCTTCCATGTTCAGAGAAGTCAATCTTTATTACGTTGACTCTATCGATCCCGGCAAGCTGATGAAAAAAGGGATTGATGAAATGTTAAATAGTCTTGATCCTTATACCAATTATATTCCTGAGTCAGAAATTGATGATTATCGTTTTATTACAACTGGCCAATACGGTGGTATAGGTGCAGTAATAAGACAAAAAGGAGAATATGTAGTTATTAGTGATCCTTATGAAGGTTTCCCCGCTCAAAAAAATGGGTTGCTAGCCGGTGATATGATATTGAAAATAGATGGAATCTCAGCAAAAAATAAAAAGACAGATGAAATTAGCCATAAGCTTAAAGGCACACCCGGTACACAAGTTAAATTACTTATACTGAGAGACGGCAACAATACTCCATTTGAAAAAACACTAACACGTGAAGAGGTAAAAGTTAAAAGCGTTCCTTATTATGGAATGATTAGATCAGGAATAGGATATATTAAGTTGAATAGTTTTACAGAAAGCGCCAGTAAAGAAATTAGTGCAGCATTAAAAGAAATGAAATCGAATGGCAACCTCAACGGTTTGGTGCTTGATATACGGGGAAATCCCGGCGGATTATTGAATGAAGCAGTAAATGTTTCAAATATTTTTATTGAAAAGGGAAAAGAAATTGTAAGTACAAAAGGGAAAATTATAGAAAAGAATAAGATTTATAAATCAATAAATGAAGCAATTGATAAAGACCTGCCGCTTGCAGTACTTGTTAATAGCGGATCTGCATCTGCATCTGAAATTGTTTCAGGCGCCCTTCAAGACCTCGACCGCGCCGTAATAATTGGGCAACGTACCTTTGGTAAAGGACTTGTCCAAACGACACGACCGCTTTCTTATAATACCCAGATAAAAATAACTACATCAAAATATTATATTCCTAGTGGCCGCTGTATTCAAGCACTTGATTATTCTCATCGCAATGATGATGGCAGTGTAGGAAAAATTCCTGACTCACTTGTTACAGCATTTAAAACTCATTCAGGTCGTATTGTATATGATGGTGGCGGAATTTTACCTGATATTATTACTACAACGAATAAGCTAAGTAATATTTCCATCAGCCTTTTAAATAAGAACATAATATTTGATTATGCAACATATTATCATCGAATGCATCCTCAACATATATTAAATGATATTACATTAACTGATCAAGATTTTGCAGATTTTCAAACATACATTTCTACAAAGGATTATGATTTTACAACTAAAAGTGAAAAATCTCTGGAGGAACTTAGAAAAAATGCTGAAGAAGAAAAATATTATTCAGATCTTAAAAATGAACTCGATAGTTTGCAGTCAAAACTTGCACACAACAAACAAGACGATGTAGTTAAAAACAAGGATGAAATAATTTCATTGATTGAAGAAGAAATTGCATCACGATATTTTTACCAGTCAGGAAGAATAAGAGAATCGCTTTCTCATGATAAAGAACTAGAAAAAGCAATCGATATACTTAACAATTCCGGATATTATACTGGTATTTTGAGCGGCTCGGTAAAAGGTGAAATTGGTATAGGCGACGGTTTTAAAAAATAATTGAAATAATATATTTTTCCTGTGAAACTGATTTATGAGTAAACTAAAGATGCTGAAATCTAATACTCTTTATTTTTCAGGTCTTCTATTGCTTGTAACGGGACTTCCTGTTTCTTTATTTTTAACAAGTATTTCTCAATTTGTTCTTCTTGCAGCATTTTTTTTTGAAGGAAATATCAAAGTAAAAGTTGATAGGTTCTTCGCTAATAAAGCCGCTATGTTTTTTTCAGGAATATGGTTACTTCATTTGATTGGTCTTTTATGGACAATGGATATGAATGATGGATTAAAAGACCTGAGAATAAAACTTCCTATTCTTGTTCTTCCTCTGATAATAGCAGGAAGCAAACCATTATCATCAAATCAATTTCGATGGCTACTATTAACTTTTGTTTTTTCTGTTTTTTGCGGAACCATGGTAAGCATGGCAGTACTTTCAGGAATTATTTATCGCAATATTTATGATATAAGAGATATTTTTATTTTTAATATTTCACACATTCGGTTTGCACTCTTCACCTGCCTTTCAATTTATATATTGATATGGCTGGTTTTTCGCGAAAGAAAAACAATGGAATTTTTTCAAAAAATTTTAGGAGCAATACTGATTGCATGGTTTCTTGTCTTTCTGATTATTGTTGAATCTGTTACAGGAGTATTGATATTTTCTGTTACCGGATTGGTTCTGCTTCTTTATCACGGTTTCACATCCGGGGAATTGAAATTCAGAATCATTCTAACGACAACAATTCTTTTACTGCCACTGACTTTTATTTTTATTCTCGAAAAATTCGTAAATGATTTTTATATAAATCATCCCTACCCGATAAATACAACTGAAAAAACAAAAATAGGAAATGCTTATACTTTTAATGTCAAAGATCCTCTTTTTGAAAACGGATATCCTGTTTGGGTTTATGTGTGTGATGAAGAGCTCAGATCAGGCTGGAATAAAATAAGTACCATTAAGTATGATTCAACCGATGAAAGAAAGCAACCATTAAAATATACGTTGATTCGTTTTTTATCAAGCAAAGGTCTGCGAAAGGATGCGGAAGGATTGAGTAAACTTAATATTAAAGAAATCCATTCCATTGAAAGGGGTATTGCAAATGTAAATTATCAGGAGATATCAAGCATGCGGGCCAGACTTCTTCAAATCATGTGGGAATTTGATCTTTTTATTAAAGGAGGGGATCCAAACGGACATTCTGTAACCCAACGTTTTGAATTTTGGAAAGCTGCTATGGGAATTGCGTCTTCAAATTTATTAATTGGAGTTGGCACCGGCGATATGCCCTCTGCCTACAGACAACAATACATTAAAATGCATACTGCTTTGGATTTCCAACATCAACTTCGTTCGCACAATCAATTTCTCGCTATTATGGTAGCATTTGGAATAACAGGCCTTGTTTATTTTTTGCTAGCATTTTTTTATCCATTGTTTGCCTACCGACGAAAAATCGGATTTCTTTTTGCTGCATTTTTTCTGATAAGTTTAATATCGATGATATCAGAAGATACATTAGAAACTCAGGCCGGAGCGACATTTGTATCATTTTTCTTTTCACTTCTTTTATTTGGCAAACCTGAAACTTTAAAAAAAATCATTTAATCCATTGAAGGATCTGTTGCTCAACCATATTAGGAGTAATATCGTTGATGCAATGACATTTGTCAGGAGCATTTCTGCAATCCCAACATTTTTTTTCTATAACCAAATACTCCGCTTTTTTACCAATAGGAGCCCAGCGCACCGGACTCATTGGCCGGATTGGAGGAAATATTCCTAAAGCAAATTTTCCAAGAGCAGCTGCAATATGCAAGGGACCTGTACTGGCAGCAATTATTCCATCACAGGTATTTAATAAAGCAATCAATTCTTCTAAATTGAGTTTGCCTGAGAGGTTTACGACATGCGATGGCAATTTTTTTACCCATTCATTAATTAATGCTTCTTCGTTTTTGCCGCCTGTAATAATAAATTGAAAATTTTTATCAGATAAAAAACGAATCAAATCCTGGTAATTATTGATATCCCATTCTCTTGCACTTGCATTTGATTTTGGGTGAATTACTAATTTAAATTTATCTGCTGACAGTAAAGGGGAAATTTTTTTAGATAATTCAGGTAGTTTATTTAAATGATATTGATTCTTTATTTCTGTTAGCGAAATTTTTCCGGAATGTCCCAAAGGTTTAAGTAATCGTATATTTAATTGCGCTTCGTGAAAAGAAGAGTTTTTTCTTTTCAGTGCAACCAATTTGTTGCACGAAAACCAATGGTATAATCGATTTGTAGTGCCTATTCGTTCACGGATACTTGCTTTCTTTGCGGCAAATGCTATATCGGCTCTTGGAAACACATGGATAATTACATCAGCGTTATATTCTTTTAAAAAATCCGCCTGTCCTTTTTTATCAAAGCCCAGGAATGTGTCATAGTTAATAAACCCATCAATGGAACCACAGCAACTTATAACAGGATAAGTATATGTTCTACCAAAAAATAACACTTTTACATCGTTACCTAAAATGGTTTTTATTATCGAAACCATTGGTAATGTAAGCATAACATCACCTATAGCATCGGTGCGGCTGATGATTATGGTGTGGATTTTTTTGACGTTCAATATTTGTTATTTATTTTTTGTAATTCGTAAAGTTTAACATATTTAATAAATGAAGCTTGTGCGGATATCCGGCAGATTATTAAACCATAATATCCATCAAGAAAACCCAGATGTATAAAGTAATCCCGGATAAAACGGATCACAGGTGCAACTAAAATCAATAAAATAGATGAACGTTTACCTTCTTTAAAATCATCTTTCGATGCCATTTCTGTAAATTTATTTACCTGTTTAATGTGCTCTTCAATTGAATAATATGAAAAATGTAAAAGATCCCCGTTAATAGATTCACAATTTTCAGGATCGTTCAGAATTAATTTTTCATGTAGTTTTGATTCTGACCATTTACCTTGATTTTTTTTGAAAAGCCTGAGTTTGCTGTCAGGATACCAACCGCAATGGTGAATCCATTTTCCACAATAATTTGTCAGACGATTAAATGAATAACCGTCTTTATCCCATTTATTTTTTAATGCTGAAATTGTTTCTTTTAATTCTGGCGATAAAGCTTCGTCTGCATCCAGAGATAAGATATGTTCAAAAGAACAATGACTGACAGCAAAGTTTTTTTGTTCACCATATCCTTCGAATGTATGATAAATATATTTTACACCAAAAGACCTGCAAATAGCTTCTGTTTTGTCAGTAGAACCGGAATCCACAACAACAATTTCATCAGCAATTCCTACGAGTGATTCGATACACCTGCCGATATTGCGCTCTTCGTTAAAAGTGATTATTACTGATGAAAGTTTTATCATAACTTATCAACTGCTGCAAGTTAGGTATATTTCTGTTTCCGGGTTGGTAGTCAGCTTCGTTTCTTGTTTCTTTGTTGCAGAACAAAACAATGAATAATTTCCCGGAAGACATACAAACACTTGCTATTTCAATTAACAATGGCGACCGTAAATCGTTAGCCAAAGCTATCACAATGGTAGAAAATGAAATGGAAGGTTCTGAAACCTTATTAAAACAAATTCAACCCAAAAAAACACCAATACTTGGTTTCACAGGACCACCTGGTGCTGGAAAAAGTACACTCATTAATGCTTTTCTACGACATATTATTTCTATAAATAAGAAAGCCGCAGTTATTGCTGTTGATCCTACTTCACCTTTTAATTTTGGTTCGCTGCTTGCTGATCGCATTCGAATGTCGGAACATTTTAATAATGAAAATATTTTTATCCGTTCAATAGCAGCAAGAGGCTCACTCGGTGGCTTGTCGGAAAAGATTATAGAAATAACAGATGTATTAAGAGCGTCTGATTTTGATTTCATTATAATTGAAACGGTAGGTGTAGGACAATCGGAAGTTGAAATTGCAGGCCTGGCAGATACTACTATTGTTATCGTTGTTCCTGAATCAGGTGATGACATTCAAGCAATGAAATCCGGAATTATGGAAATTGCTGATATTTTTGTTGTTAATAAATCCGATAGGGAAGGAGCCGCTACATTAGTTAATAACCTAAAAAAAATGCTGACACACAAATCTGATTTAGGTTGGAGTGTTCCGGTAATCAGCACCATTGCAACAGCAGAACAGGGAATTGGTGAACTTTTTGAAAAAGTATTGCTGCACTTAAAATCAGACAGGTTTAATGAGAAACAAACATATTTAATAACTGAAAAAATTTTCCAGCTATTAAGAAATTATAGAATGCAGGGAATCAAACGCGAAGACATAAAAAAAAGACTTGAAAAAGCCGAACACGAACCATCATTTAATCTATATCGCTTTGTAGATCAGTTAAAAATTGAAATAAGTTAATCTTCTAAAATTGTTGTAAATTGTTTCTTTTTTCAAAGCATATGAATATCAGATTCTGCAATTTTAAAATTACTTATGTTTTATTTTATTTTATCGTCTCTATTCTGTTTATTTTTTCTGATAAAGCAAAAGCGCAGACAACAGTTTTTATTGAAACATTTGGTAATATGGCTCCGGGTGTTTGTGATCTGGGAACATTAGCAAATGGTTTTATTACTACGGATAATACCTGGACGGTATTAAATGTTGGTGTCAACGATTCAGCTGCAAACGAATGGTATATAAGTGAAACTGAACCCGAGCTTCAGGTAAATTCCTGTGCTGTTCCCGGATTTCATATAAATGCTGTTTATAACCTTGGAATTGTTACAACAATTACTGCAAGTGATACAGATATTTGTACAAATACCTGCATAGATTTTTTTACAGATCCCGGTGGGCCTTATAATTGGTTTTTCAATGGAGCGATTCCTTCAACATCCTCCCAACAAAACCCCTCTTCTATCTGTTATCCTAATCCCGGTACTTTTACTGTTCAATTGATTAACGGAGCTGACACATCAAATATATCAATCATAGTAAATCCATGCATTCCTCCGACGGCAGATTTTCAGGCCGATGTAACAATTTTTTGTGAACGATCTTGTGTTAACTTCTCCGATCTTAGTATTAATGGTGCAACCGGATGGAGCTGGTTTTTTCCCGGAGGCACTCCATCATCAAGTGCTTCACCAACCCCTCCGCCTATTTGCTATTATACTCCTGGATTTTACGATGTGAGACTCATTGTTTTTAATCAATATGGTACTGATACCTTGGTTAAAACTTCATATATGAATGTTGTTACCTGTCCCTTGCCTGTGGCAGATTTTAATAGTACTACTGTTCAAACTTGTCCGCAATACTGTCTTTCATTTACAGATAATTCATCCAATGGTCCGATAACTTCTTACCAATGGTATTTTCCGGGATCACTTAGTATTAACTCTTCCTCTGCTAACCCAAATGTTTGTTATTCGAATGAAGGAATGTTCGATGTTCAACTTATTGTTTCCAATCAATACGGCTCAGATACAATAATTAAATACTCCGATGTAAATGTTCAGTTTTTACCAAATGCTTTTATAAACTCTGATACTGCTATTAATTTCGGATCGTCATATCAATTAAATGCAAGCGGAGGAATTAATTATTCCTGGGCACCCATGTCCGGGCTCGACGACATAAATATTCCAAATCCTATAGCTACTCCATCACAAACAACTACGTATACAGTATCCATAAGTGATGGTGCAGGATGTACATCATTCAGGCAGGTAACAATAACTGTTTTAAAAGATAACGCTATTTTTATTCCTAATACATTTTCACCAAACGGCGATGGTAAGAATGATTATTTTTTTGTGAGAGGAAATAACTTTAGCGACATAAGCATATTCATATTTGACCGTTGGGGAGAAAAAATATTTGAAACAACAAATTCATTGATTGGATGGGATGGAACTTATAATGGAGAAAAAGTCGATCCCGGAGTGTTTACCTATGTTATCACAATTAGTTATTCGGATAAAAAGTCGGTGAGTCAATCCGGTACAATTACATTAGTTCGTTAAAAATGAAATACAATTTTCGATGAGAAAATTTTTCTTGAAAATATTTTATACATTATATATTGCTTTCATGATGTTTGTTATACCGGCATCTCTGAAAGCCCAGGATACTCATTTCTCACAATTCAGTTATGCGCCACTCCAGATTAATCCGGCACTTACAGGTGTTTTTGAAGGTAATGCCCGCATTAGTAATTCCTATCGGAGCCAATGGTCTGTACTTGGAAATGGATATAAAACGCTACATATTTCTGTGGATGCATCAATACGAAAAGCAAAAATACAGGATAATTATTTTGGAATAGGATTGATGGTTTATCAGGATAAAGCGGGTACTTCCGGATTTAAATCGACAAATATTCAGGGGTCGTTTTCCTATACAAAAGCTTTTGATGATCAAAATAAAAATTATATCGCTCTTGGGTTTCAAACCGGACTGAATCAAAATTCGTTAGACTTGACCAAAGCGACATGGGACAGTCAGTGGGATGGTAATGCTTTTGATCCTCTGCTTTCTTCCGGAGAAGCGATTCAATTGCAACAATTCAGTTATATTGATTTTAATGCAGGTGTTTTATATTACTATTTACCAAATGAGTATAACTCTTTTAATATCGGAGCATCGATGTCGCACGTCGGAAGTCCCAATGTAAGTTTCTATTCACTGGCCGAAACTCCGTTGAGAAGAAAAATTACAGTTCACTCAAGTGGTGAAATTAGTTTAGACAAAAGTTATCAGACATGGATTTTACCAAAGTTGCTTTTTGTTCTTCAAGGAAAACAAAAAGAAATTTTAGCCGGAGGTTATTTTAAAAACAAAATACAATTTAAATCTCTTTACACAAATTATATGAAGGAAGCTTATTTTTATGGCGGAGCTTTTTATCGTTGGAACGATGCTGTTGTTTTTTCCACCCGCTTTGAATTTAACACCCTGGGGGTGGGACTTAGTTATGATATCAATACATCTGCTTTATCAAAACTTACAGGTTCTTCCAATAGTTTCGAAATAAATCTTTCTTATGTTTCTTATATAAAAAGAGGAGGAAGAATAAAAAATTACAATAGGATGCC
>JANLOW010000315.1:0-8486 GCA_031366785.1 Bacteroidota bacterium
TCAACAAATCATAATTATTCATACTTTGGCAGCATTATTTACATAGGTCAATGCTGCCTATTATGCAGTTAAAAGGCATGAAGGCAGATTAGTTTGAACTCACACAAATAAATTTTCTTGAAAAGTATTTTTGAAATATGAAAAATGATAATTTGATAAAGGCGGGTATTTTAGCCCTGCTATTGATTGTAACATCTGTTGTTTCGTGGGAATTTTTTCTGCGTAATAAGGCTTTGCCAGTTTCTTATGATGATGGCGAAGAATTGTGGTCGGATAAAAGAGCAATGGTTTATGAACCTGCAGATAAGGCAACAGTTATTATTGGTTCTTCAAGAAACAAATATGATTTTGATATTGAAACATGGCACTCTATTACGGGAGACCATTTAATACAACTCTCCCTGGAAGGTAATTCTCCCTTGCCTGTTTTAGATGATCTTGCGAATGATAGTGCATTTAAAGGAAAGCTGATTATTGATGTTACAGAAGGTTTATTTTTTTCAACAAGACCAGAAAATAATGAAGAGCCAAAAAAGCGCATTACATACTACCACCAAAGGTCACCTGCACAAAGATTTTCTTTTGAAGTAAATCATGTCCTGGAATCACAATTTGTTTTTTTGGATAAAAGCAATTTCTCTTTAAATGCTTTATTGTCCGGAATAAAAATAACAAATCGTTCCGGAGTTTTTGTTTTTCCTGATTTTCCTTTGGAATTTGAAAGAGTGACTTTCGGGCGACAGGACATAATGATGGATAAATTTTTAGTAGACACTAATCTTCAAAACATAGTGAAAGGAAATTGGAATTTTTTCAGAAAAATGAATAAAGAACCTCCGGCCTCGGGAGCTAAACTGGATTCTATATTAACTACGGTAAAAACTAATTGTGATAAAATAAAAAGAAGGGGTGGTGAAATTATATTTGTAAGAACTCCTTCAAGCGGACCTTATCTGGCCGGTGAAAAAAAAGGATTTCCTCGAGCACTTTACTGGGATAAGTTGTTGTCTATTACTAATTGTCCCGGAATTCATTTTGAAGATTACCCTGCGATTGATCATTTTCAATGCCCGGAATTTTCGCATCTAAAACATGCTGATGCAATAATTTTTACAAAGAATATAATTATAATTCTTGAAAAAGAAAAAGGCTGGAAATTTCCTTACAAACAAACTGAACAATAAAGTATACATTATATAAATATTTGAATTATGGTTTTCAACTCTTATACATTTATTGTTTTTTTTATAGTGATACTTCTCCTTCACAATCTTCCTCTTTCGTGGAAAGTGAAAAAAATTAACCTGCTTTTAGCAAGCTATCTTTTTTATGCTGCATGGAATCCTCCATTCATTCTTCTTTTATGGCTGTCCACTCTCGTTGATTATTTCGTAGGCAATGCTCTTTATAATCAGCAGAATAAACATAAAAGGAAATTGCTTCTTGTTGTTAGTTTGATTGGAAATCTGGGGATGCTTTGTTTTTTTAAATATGGAGGATTTTTACTCGAAAATTTTGTAAATATTACTTCTGCATTAGGATTTAATTTTCATCCTGCAAAACCAAATATAATTTTACCGGCGGGGATTTCCTTTTACACATTTACTACTTTATGTTATACTATTGATATGTATAAAAGAAAAAGTGAGCCTGTTAAATCATTTTTAAATTTCTCTTTATTCGTTACATTTTTTCCACACCTTGTTGCGGGCCCAATAGTGCGTCCTCCGCAGCTAGTTCCTCAATTTGAATCTCCGCGAAAGGCTAACAAAAGACAATTATTGCAGGGACTAATGTTATTCTCACTTGGTTTATTTATGAAAGTTGTTTTAGCCGACAGTATGTTATCAGGGACAGCAAATGCTGTTTTTAATTCGAAGGATGCTTTGGATATGCTTGATGCATGGATAGGAGTCCTTGCTTTTTCCGGACAAATATTCTTCGACTTTGCAGGTTATTCGAGCTGTGCAATTGGTGTAGCTGCTTGCCTGGGTTTTGTTTTACCTCATAACTTTTTATACCCTTATGCAGCTATTGGTTTTTCCGATTTTTGGAGAAGGTGGCATATAACATTATCTGCATGGCTACGCGATTATTTATATATCCCTTTGGGAGGAAATAAAAATGGAAAAACAAGAACATATATAAATCTAATGATAACAATGCTATTAGGCGGATTATGGCATGGTGCAAACTGGACTTTTGTAGTTTGGGGTGCTTTGCATGGATTTTATTTATGGGTAGAAAAAATGTTACAGGACATGAGGAACAATTCTTTAAAATCTAAAATTATACAAGCCGACAAACCTGGCGTTGTAGTTAATGGATTTATGGTACCACGGTTTTTGAAAAATGTACAATCTTCTAATTTCTTATTGGCATTACTAACATTCTTTTTTGTAAATGTTACATGGGTGTTTTTCAGATCCCCTGATTTTACTTCTGCATGGCGGATGTTGACATCCATGTTTTCTATCGTTCCGAATGGTAAGGTATTATTAACTACTATGAGCATTATTAAGGTCTGTGTTATTATAACAGGTATGGTATTCTTTCATTGGAAGATGCGCAACACACATGTTTTAACGGTAGCCGATAAAATGCATTGGTGGCTTCTCGGATTGATTTGGTTTGGTATTATCTCACTTTTAATTTTGAGCCAGGAGAGCAGCAGTTCATTTATATATTTTCAATTTTAGGAAAAATTAACTGAGCCAACTTTACAGAAAAATTACTGCAATAATGACAATTTTATACCCGATTAAAATTGAAGTACTGAGTGCGACGGATCCGATAGCTATCGGATCCCCTAACGCACAAGGCCGGCACACAAAGATTCCGCCGAGCAAAAAAATTAAACAAAAAAATAATATTCTTTGCGAAACTTATCGAATCGTCGCGTCTTTGCGTTAAAATCAAAACTGGTTTTAAAATGGAAGAACTATGTGCGACGGAATTCTCAATCGCAAAAGGCCATCAAACAAAGTATTCCATTGATCGGGGACAAATAACAATTAACGAATAACCATTAACCACTAACCAATCTCCAATAACAAATTCTCCAAATCCAAAGCAATCGAATACATTTCTATAGAGCCATCTGCTTTATGTGGCCATTGGTCTTTGGGCCTGTCCCAGTAAATTTCAACACCATTTTCATCGGGATCGTCGAGATAAATCGCTTCAGATACTCCATGATCTGCTGCGCCTGTAATTTTTAAATACTTTGCATCAAGTAATCTTTTATAAGCAATCGCTAAATCTTTTCTGCTCGGAAATAATATTGCCGTATGGAAAAGTCCGGCAGCGTGCCTTGGTGAAGGAGGCGCATTTTTACTATACCACGTATTTAAACCTATGTGATGGTGATAACCACCCGCAGAAATAAATGCAGCTTCATTACCGTAAGTTGTTACCAGACTAAATCCAAGAATGCCGCAGTAGAAATCAAGCGATCGCTGAAGATCGGCAACTTTTAAATGAACATGGCCAATACGTGTTTGTGCCGGAATAACATAATCGTCTTTATCCATTTCGATGATTGAAAAAATAATTTTTTATGATCCAACAATTATTTTCACTAACAATCTTCCTTTCGAACGAATGTGAACATAATAAATTCCTACTGACCTGGAAGGTAGTGTTATGTTATGTGGAAAATGATCCGATGAAACAATAAATTCATCGCTGAAAACCAATCGGCCTAAAGCATCGAAAATTTCTATATTCGTTTTTTCTGAATTTAAATTATTGAATTCAATTTTAAATTCATTTTCGGAAAACGGATTCGGGTAAATAGAAATTATTGATTTATCTACTATTTCATTTAATCCAATAACGACATAATTATAAGTAGCCGTCTCACTGCATCCAGTTGTTGTATCTGTGACAATGACTGAATATATCGCTGAAAATGTTGGAATACATGTATCCGATATACAACCATTTGATACACTATTAATAAGCCAGGAATAGGTATAACTGGTATTGAATGTATCGCATATCAATAAACCGTTTGCTTGAAAGATTGCCGGAGAAATATTTACTACAGAAAGTGCGGCGGATGCTGTTGCCTTGCATCCATTGGTATCTGTAATCTGAACAGAATAAATAGTATCCTTCGAAACATTCACACATTCTGCCGTTCCGCCATTCGACCAGAGATAAGCCGGAAATCCTGCTGTCGCACACCAATTCGCTAATGAGTTTTTACAAATAATTGTCGAACCAGTAATGTTTACCGTTGGCGGAGTGTTGAATGCTATACTGAATGTATCAATTGCAGAACAACCAACAGGATCTTGTACCATAACTGAATAATTTCCCGGACTACTAACATTGATACATTCCATTGTTTCTCCTGTATTCCATGCATAACTGGTATAACCGGAAGGCGCACAAAGTTCAGAAGCACTTCCATTACAACCGGAAATCGGGCCGTTGATGTTAAAAGAAAATGTGGAAGAAAAAGTTACTGTCTGACTCGCACTTGCTGTACATCCATGTATATCTGAAATTGTAACTGTATAAACTCCATTACTATTTACATTTATACATTCTGTTGATTCTCCGGTCGACCAGATGAACGAAGAACTTCCACTAGATCCGCATAAAGGAATCACGGATCCTGTGCAGGCGGATGATGGTCCGGTTACTCTTGGATTGAGCGGAGAATAAACAGTGAGACCTTTTGAAGCGCTTTTCGTGCAACCGTTAAGGTTTGTTGAGATAACTGTATAGGTGCCTGAAACTGATGGATTGATACATGATGTCGTTGCACCATTCGACCATTGATAAGTATAATTTCCGGCAGTAGCACAAAGCTGTGGATTCGATGCATTGCATGCTGTTGTAGGTCCGGAGATTGTCATCGCATAAGGCGGAAAAACTGTAAGAGGAAATGACGATGAACTTGTACATCCATTGGTGCCGGTTACAACTACAGAATAAACTCCACTGGTTGCAGTTGAAATACAACTATTGCTACTGTTGTTTGACCAAAGATAAAATGAATTACCGGCAGGCGCGCATAACTGTGCTGCGACACCATTACAACTGGAAGATGGACCCGTAATTGTTGAACTTGGAAGAGATTTAAGAGAAAATGCAAAATCATCGCTGGCAGTACATCCATTTCCATCGGTAACAATAGCAGTATATGTTCCTGATGAAGTAGGAGTGATGCAGTTGTTTGTTCCTCCGTTTGACCAATTGTAAACATTAAAATTATTTGGAGTACAAAGTTGAACTGCATCTCCATCACAAGCCGAAGTAGGACCGGTAATAGTTACAGTTGGCGCAGCGAAAATTGTAATCACTTGTGAACTGCTTCCCGTACATCCGAAACCGTCTGTTACTGTTGCAGTATATGGACCTGTGACTGTTGGTGAAATACAATTTGAATTTCCACCACCGGTCCATGAATATGTACTGTATCCGCCGGCAACACAAAGCTGCGGATTTGTACCCGGACAAGCAGTTGACGGTCCGGTAACAGAAATTATTGGAGCCGCGTGAACAGTAAGAGCCTGTGACGCAGAAGCTGTGCATGAGTTTGCATCTGTTACTGTAGCACTATAAGTTCCTGATACAGTCGGTGAAATGCAATTGTTTGTTCCACCGTTCGACCATAAATAACTGGTGTAACCGGAAGGAACACAAAGTTGCTCTATACCATTGTTACATTTAGAAGGAGGCCCAGTAACTGATATTGTTGGTGATGTAAAAATAGTGAGTGATTGAAAAGCAGATGCAGTACATCCATTCGCGGCTGTTACCGTTATGGTATAATTACCGCTTGACAATGGAGAAATACATCTCAATGTACCGCCATTAGACCAGACATAAGAAGTAAATCCGGCAGGTACACATAGTTGCGGATTGTCATTCGAGCAAGCACTTGCTGGACCGGAAATCGAAACTGTTGGTGATGTTATTGCTGTGAATAATTGTGAATCAGTGGCAGTACATCCATCAGCATCGGTTGCGGTTACAGAATAGGTTGCAGTACTGTTTACATTTATACATGCTGTAATACCACCACTCGTCCATGAGTACGATGAAAAACCGGCTGTGGCGCAAAGCGGAGTAGCTGTTGCTGTACATCCGCTTGCCGGACCGGTGATGGTAACACTTGCAGAACAATTTACATTGGCACATATATTAAATGTGCCTGTTTCATCATTATTAACATCCCACAAACGTATCCAGATTTGGCTTCCCGGTGTAAAACCAGAAAGGCTTTTATAAGGCATTAAAGGAAATCCCGGACTTCCGCCTGCAGTGCATGAATTGAAAGTAAGAGCAGAACATGAGCTTCCTGTATAAATTGCCATACCGATATCTGTTAATGTACCCGGAGTAGTTTTTATTATCAGCGTACCATTCGCACCGATGATTGCTGAATACCACACGTCACCATCACTATTCGCTCCATCGCAAGTTGCATCCGGTACAGATGAATTCGTAGCACCTGAATTTGTACCGCTTACCAGCGAGCAAGTAGGACCAACTGTCAACAGTGTTGCTGTACACGGATTATCTCCCTGACCGAAGCTATCAGAATGTAAAGCAGTAATTAACAAAATCAACAAATAAATACCACTACAATTTATTTTTTTCATTTTATATTTTTGGAATAGATTTTTACTGGAATAAACATTAAAATTATTTCTGTAGAATTAATATGAACTTAATAGATTGCAGATAATTTTACATTTATAAATTCCCGGTTAAAGATACCAATTAAATAAAAAGGAAAAAGCCTCCTTTTCGGGAGGCTTTCACTTTTGTTTTTAATTTGGAGTTTTTAATGTTCAGATGTTTTTGATTTAAGAACGAGGAATTTCGATTTTTGATTTTAGAAGTAGTAATAAATCAATATTCACTAATCATTTTTTAAAATCAACTTTTAGTAAGGTTTAATAATAAGGTCAAACATTAATTTAGACTTGGATCTTCGGGGAAGTTGGCCAGAATAGCGTATTGACTGCCCATAGTTCGCAATACCTGCCCCCATAATTCTTCAGGATTTTCTGAAAAAGCAAAATCTTTTTTACAATTCGAAACAATCCATGTATGACCTTTTAATTCTTCATCCAATTGCTGTGGTTCCCAGCCGCTATAGCCGGCAAAGAAGCGGATATCATTGGGATATACCTGTCGGGTATCGATAAGTACTTTTAATTTCTCCAGGTCACCACCCCAGAAAATACCTTTTAAAATTTCTTTACAACCCTCCAGTTTATTGCCGAGTGTATGTAAGAAGTGTATAGTGTCTGTTTGCACAGGACCTCCAAAATACAAAGGTGCATCGAAGGGAGGAAAATCTTCAAGTGCATCATTTAATTTTAAATCGGTAGGTTTGTTAAGTATAAAACCTACGGTTCCTTCTTCACTATGTTCTCCTAAGAGAATAACAGATCTCTTAAAATACGAATCAAGGAGGAATGGCTCTGAAACTAGGATTCGACCCACTCTGGGGTCAAGGTAAACTGATTTTTTTCTCATTAATTTTGTGTTTCTAGTAAGTTTTTTTTGCCCTTCTTTGCCTTCTATTGTTATGTTTTTACACATTTATCATCCAAGAGTTTTTATTGATTTCCGTTAAAACTTACATGCTTTATCTATTTCGGATAATGTAATTTTATTTTTTTTTCATCTTAAATAAAACAAGAGTGGATTTTAAACAGAAAAACAAAACATTTTTACGATGTTTGCACTTGTAATGATGAAAATGTAAGAACTGACTTGTTTTAGAAGGAAACTTATATAGATTCAAGAATCAAGTGCCAATCAAGGCAGAAATAACATATCAACCATTGTTTTTTGACTACGACTCATGACTCAAGACTCATGACTCTTGGTTCTCGCTCCCTAACTATGAATAACTTGAAATCCTATATCAAACTCCTTCGAAACGAATTTACCTCTAGTGTATTAGAGGAGGCAAACGTTTCTAAAAGTCCGTTCATTCAATTTGCTAAATGGCTACAGAATGCTGTTGATGCCGGCGTAATGGAACCCAATGCAGTAACTCTTGCAACGTCTTCAAAAGAAGGATTCGTTGACGCCCGCATTGTTTTGCTTCGCGATTTCAGCACAAAAGGATTTTCATTTTTTACGAATTATAATAGCATAAAAGGTCGCGAGATTCGTCATAACAAAAAAGCATGCCTCAATTTCTTCTGGCCTGAATTGCAAAGACAGGTGCGAATCAAAGGAACTATTGAAAAATTATCGCCCCGCGCCTCTGATCAATATTTCAATTCACGACCGAGAGAAAGTCAGATTGCTGCATGGGCTTCTCACCAAAGTGAAAAATTAATTAACCGAAATGAATTGGAAAATCGATTTAAGGAATATGAAAAAAAATATTCCGGCCGGAATATTCCACGTCCTCCTCATTGGGGCGGATATCGTCTCAAACCAATTCATTTCGAATTCTGGCAAGGACGCATGAGCCGCCTCCACGACAGAATAGTTTA
>JANLOW010000327.1:0-28976 GCA_031366785.1 Bacteroidota bacterium
ACTTCAGCAGTAGGGCCATATATTTCAGGTTGTGTAGCACCAATGACGCGGTAATACGAAGAAAGCTGTCCCCGGTGATGAATAAGATCATTGTGCATAGCCCAACAAACCTGCATTAACGGCATTTCAAAAATTTTCATAGTACCCCAGTAAGCCGGAACTTTTTTTGTCATCCAGGTATCGTCATCACATTTTTTTACGAGTTCAATAAGTTTATTTGTATGTTCCTCTAATGATTTTGCTGCATCTTCCGGACTCTTATAAATAGTCGGTCCTTTCAAATCAAATTTACCTTCATTCACTAAATTAATTTTTCCTTCTGAAACAGCCTGAGAAAGTTCCTGTGCATGCGGTCCAATGTGGTTAACAATCTCCCACGGTGAACGAAATTTAGGATGATGTTGTTTAATAAGTTTGCTTAAATCGTTCGGCAAAGAACGAAAAGCTTTGGCAGTTAGTGCACTTTCACGCTGCCATGAGTTGATGAAAAATTCCTTGTTTGTCATTGTAATAAGTTTTAAATGAATTATAAAATTACTAATTTATTCGCATATTGTAATATTATTTAAAAAATCTACATATCAGCTTAATCTCTTATTAAACAATTGAGTAATAAAAAATTTGCCCAAATTAAGATTTTAGACTTTAACTTTTACATCTATCTTTACCCCAATTTAAAATCCCAATCCAAAATCTAAAATTATCTAATATCTAATATCTAAAATCTTGATTCTTGATTCTTGATACTCTTTCTCCTTACCCCATGAAAATAGAAACCCTATCCGACTACGCTTCCCGGAACGAAACTCCTGAAATACTTTTCTGGGTGGGCTGCGCCGGAAGTTTTGATGAACGTGCTCAAAAAATTACCCGCGCCGTTGCAAAAATTCTTCACCACTGTCAAATAAAGTTCGCAGTTCTTGGAACTGAAGAAAGTTGTACGGGAGATCCTGCCAAACGTGCCGGAAATGAATTTTTATTTCAGATGCAAGCCCGTACAAACATTCAGGTAATGAATGGTTATGGTGTAAAAAAGATTGTCACTGCTTGTCCTCATTGTTTTAATACGATTAAAAATGAGTATCCTGATCTTGGGGGCATGTATGAAGTAATTCATCATTCTCAAATGATACAATCTCTCATTGACCAGGGTAAATTAAAAGTAAGCGGAGGAAAATTTGAAGGAAAGAAAATAACGTATCACGATCCTTGCTATCTCGGTCGTGGTAACGATATTTATGAAGCACCCCGGGATGTTATTTCTAAACTCGACAGTGCTTTTTCGGAAATGAAACGATCACGGCAGAATGGCTTTTGTTGCGGTGCCGGCGGTGCACAAATGTTTAAAGAACCAGAGAAAGGTAATAAAGATGTTAATGTTGAAAGAGTAGAAGAAGCTTTAACATTGAAACCTGATTACATTGCAGTTGCTTGTCCTTTTTGCATGACAATGATGACAGACGGAGTAAAGAATTTTAACAAAGAAGAAGAAGTTAAGGTTTTGGATATTGCTGAGCTTATAGCTCAGGCAGGGGAGCTTTAGATAATTTGTAAAAATCTCAAATCAATTTCCACAAATCCTTTTCCACAAAGAAGTCAAAGCATCTTTACCGGCTGATTTGAAACGGCCGCGCTGAATAACTAAATCATTGTTTGCATCTTTTTCAAGGCAATATCTGAAAACAAAATCTGCTGAAGGATCTGTCCAACCGCCAGTAGTGCCGAATCTTAAATCGTTTAAGAAAAGGGTGTCATTTATTTTCTCTGAAGAATAATAACCTTTAGAAAATTTTTTCAATTTTAATAAATCATTATCCGTTTCCAATCCTGAAAGTAAATTTTCATTCTTCGGGCGATAATTCAAATTTATTTCATCTGTTTTATCAAACATAGAATGGTATCCCAAAAAATAACCGGTATCATTTTTAGCAACTACATACCATAGAAAGTTATTGAGTGGAGCAGGGGTTGTAAAATAATTCGTATAAGATATATTTTGCCTTGACAACTCTTTTTTAAAGTCATTGTCGATTATTGCTTTATTGATAAAAGCATATCCAATATAAAGCGTGCTTATCCAAAGACCAAAGTTTGTCCATTTTTTTCTTGATTTCTTTTTCCCTTTAATAAAGAGAAGGGCTACAAAGCTTATAAGCAAAGAAATAGTATAAAAAGGATCGGCTACGAATAATACGTTCATTGTAACTCTGTAATGACTAAACGGCTCATACCATCCGGTGCCGTAGCTGGTAAGAGAATCAATAAAAATATGGAGAAACATTCCGCTTGAGATAATCAACCACCAGTCTTTGAAAAGCATATGTTTATTCTTATGCCAACGTGAAAGAATGAATGCAAGAATGAATGGAAAAATGAATGCAAAAAGTATTGAATGAGTAAATCCTCTATGAGCCAGCAGTGAATCGGCCTGGCTCATCCAGAAAGAAGTAATTACATCGACATCAGGAATATTATTTGCAAGTGCCCCCCAAAACATGGCATGTTTTCCCAACTTTTTACCGGCAAGTGCTTCGCCGACACAGGCACCAAGAACTGTATGTGTTATAGAATCCAAATTGAGTTTTCGAGGTTTTTGCTACAAAGAGAGTGCGTTATTTTTCTGCGTTTATGAAAGGAATAAGGGGTAAAATTAGGCAATTAACCAATCAACTTATTAAATAAAATTTATCTTTGGAAAAATTTATTAAGATGCAAGTTTCAAAAAATAAAGTAGTTACTGTAACATATGATTTACATTGTAATCTCCCAGGAGATGTGAAGCATCATGTAGAAACCGCAGATATTAAAAACCCGCTTTCTTTTATTTTTGGTTCAGGTATGATGATACCGGGTTTTGAGAAAGGCCTTAATGGTAAATCAAAAGGTGATAAGTTTTCGTTCAGTATTGAATCTGAAGATGCTTATGGAAATGTTGAAGAAACAGCGGTAATCAAGTTGCCAATCGAAATATTTAAAGTCGATGGTGTGCTTGATTTAAACTTGCTTAAAGTTGGGAAAGTTCTGCCATTAAATGATAATGAAGGAAATGTTTTAAACGGAACCGTTATGTCTTTCGATACAGAAACCGTTACAATGGATTTTAATCATCCATTAGCCGGTCATCATTTACATTTTTCCGGTGAAGTAGTAGATATTAGAGAAGCAAATACAGAAGAACTTTTGCATGGGCATGTTCATTAAAAAATCGTTAATTCATTTATCAACGAATTAACGATTTTTTGAATATTAACTTGAGAAATAATTAAAGGCTCACTCCAATAATTTACAAATTAAAAAGGAAGATCATCCTTTTCCTGTCCCTGTGTGCTTGGCATATTTTCATATTGCTCAACAGCAGGCTGTGAAGTACCGCCTGAATTACGATCAATCTTCCAGGCCTCTAGGGTATTGAAATATTTTACTTCGCCTTGAGGACTTGTCCACTCACGACCACGAATATTGAAGTGTACGACAACTGTATCGCCAACTTGTATTTGATCGAGTATAGAACATCTATCCTGAGTCAGCTGAAAACTTATAAGCTGAGGATACTGAGATGAATTGTCAGTTAAAACAAATTCTCTTTTCCGGAATTTATCGTTTACGGCTTGCTCGTCTTTTTTTACTTTAATAATACCAGTTAATTGCATAGCTCTATTTTTTTGTAAAAATACGTTTTAATTACAAACTTTGATATATTAAATGCAAAGTTTTTAATTACGTAAGTTTTACCTGCTTTAACGAATACTTAAATCCTAATACATAGTACTTTGCACTTCGTCCTAAGTAATGTACTTTTACCTCCAAGGCAATGAAAACCATTATTTACAGTTTTTTTATATTTTGTTCATTATCGTTGGCAGTCAATGAGTCAATAGCTCAAAAGGTAATTATACCTGATTGGCGGCAGAATATCAAAATTTCGTTGAATAGTATAAATAAATCAAACAGTTTACTAATCGACAATGAAGGAAATACTTATGTTTTAGGAACTACCTGGTTGGCGGATTCGGCAAAGAATATTGTATTAATAAAATACAATTCTAAAGGAGAAGAGCTTTGGCAAAGAATTTATGATAATTCTTATCACGGTGATGATATCCCAACAAATATGTGTCTTGATAATTTTGGCAATATTTGGGTATGTGGAATGGCTAAAAAAAGTGATGATAATGCTGATTTTCTGGTGGTAAAATTTAGTCCGGATGGTATCCCTGTTTCTGATAGGCTTTATGACGGGAAAAATCATTTATTTGACTGTGCAACATCCATTACGGCAAGCAGGCAAGGTGATATTTATGCAGCTGGCTATGAAACTACTCTCGATTCGGGTATAAATATGTTGATTATAAAATTTCGATTCGATGGTTCAATTGTGTGGAAGAAAAGTTTTGCCACTCGTCAAATGGATGTTGCCAATAATATTTTAACAGACGATTCAAGCAATGTTTATGTTTGTGGCACAAGTAATAACGGACCTCATACATCGGATATAATCGTTCAGAAATATGATACAGAAGGCAGGAAAAAATGGCAATTGATCTATGATGGCATATTATCACAAAATGATGCCGGACAATTTATTTCTGCAGATGATTCAATGAATATTTATATTTCCGGATTTATGAATCATGTAAATAACAGATCCGATATTCCTCTGCTGAAATTAAATCGAAACGGTATTCTTCTTCAGGAAATTTTTTATAACGGTCACATTGCCGATTGTGGCTCTGTTAGTATTAGTGCAAAAAAGAATTCTGTTTATTTAATCGGAGAGTGTAATGATTATAATATTTCTGTGATTTCAAGTTTCTTTTTAGGATTTGATAAAGCAGGGAAGGAAAGAAAAACAATTCCTGCTCCTGAAGATGTTCAGTTTATGAAGTGTTTCGATATAAACGGTGTACCCTTTTTGTTTGGTGCAAAGACTACTCATCCCGAAAGTACATTAATACCATTTATTTCTGAATGTGATTCAGCTTCACTTGTATGGTCTTTTGCCGATTCAACAATATATGGACTAGCTCATATCACATGTATAGAAGTTGTTGGTAATGAAATATATTTTCTTGGAGATGATACCGGCGATGCCACAGGTACGATAAACATTTTTAAATACGTATTGAAAGAAGAAGATAAAATCAAAAAAATAAAAAAGACGGTTAATAAGAAAAAATAATGTTTAGTAAAGTTTCTTCAGAGCATATTAAAGAATTCGCTGCAATTATAGGAGAAGAATTCACTTTCACTGATAAAGAAATACTCGAACAAAATTCCAAGGATTATACGGAAGATCTTCGTTTTTATCCGGAAGTTGTTTTGCGTCCCGGTAATGCCAAGGAAATTTCTCAGATTTTAAAAATTTGCAACCGGGATAATATTGCAGTAACTCCTCGCGGTGCCGGTACAGGATTAAGTGGAGGTGCTTTGCCAGTTTACGGTGGAGTCGTTATCGCCATGAACCGTTTAAATAAAATAATTAATATTGATGAGAGGAATTTACAGGCAATTGTTGAACCCGGCGTAATAAATCAGGTTTTTCAGGATGCCGTTATGGAAAAAAATCTTTTTTATCCACCTGATCCTGCAAGCCGCGGAAGTTGTTTTCTGGGTGGTAACCTTGCAGAAAGTGCCGGCGGGCCCAAAGCAGTTAAGTATGGCGTTACCAAAGATTATGTATTGAATTGTGAAATCGTTTTAACAACAGGGGAAATTATATGGACAGGAGCTAATGTTTTAAAAAATTCTACCGGTTATAACCTTACGCAATTAATTATCGGCAGCGAAGGAACTTTGGGGATAATTACTAAAATTGTTTTTAAATTATTGCCACTTCCAACTGAAAATCTATTAATGCTTGTTCCTTTTTTTAGTGCTGAGAAAGCATGTGAAGCAGTTTCTGCAATTTTTCAGGCAGGCATTACGCCATCCGCTTTAGAGTTTATGGAACGCGATTGTATTGAATATGTGATGAAATATGTTGATGTAAAAATTCCTCTGAAGGATAATATCAAAGCGCATCTTCTAATCGAAGTAGATGGGACTGATCGTGATATTTTATTTAAAGAGTGTGAAAAAATTTCCGAAATACTTTATCAATATGAATGTGATGAAGTACTTTTTGCGGATACAGCACAACAGAAAGCGGATCTTTGGCGTGCACGCCGTTCGGCCGGTGAAGCTGTTAAATCTCATTCCATTTACAAGGAAGAAGACACCGTTGTACCTCGCGCCGAATTACCCCGACTTTTGAAGGGCGTAAAAGAGATCGGAAAAAAATATGGTTTTCGAAGTGTTTGTTACGGTCATGCCGGGGATGGAAATTTACATGTTAATATTATTAAAGAAGAAATCTCCGACGAAGACTGGAAGACAAAAGTCCCAATGGGAATTCGGGAAATATTTCATTTGTGTGTAGAATTGGGCGGAACAATTTCCGGTGAACATGGCATTGGGTATGTACAAAAAAATTATCTTGACATTGCTTTCAATAAAACACAACTTGATCTTATGAAAGGAATTAAAAACCTTTTTGATCCCAAAGGAATTTTGAATCCCGGAAAAATTTTTGCTTAATGACTGAAGAGAAAAAAGTAGTCGTAATTACAGGTGCATCCGGTGGCATTGGCGCTGCTCTTGCTCAAGAATTTGCTTTAAAAAAATTCAACGTTGTTATTGCTGCGCGAGATAATTCAAAATTAGAAAGTATTAGAAAAAAACTTCAACTAAGTGGCAGTGAAGTATTGAGTGTTATTTGCGATGTAAGTATTGAGGGAGATTGTAAAAAATTAATTGAAGAAACTATTCATGATTTTGGAAAAATAGATGTTTTGATTTGCAATGCAGGTATATCAATGCGCGCACTCTTTAATAATGTAGAACTTGATGTTTTAAAAAAAGTAATGGCTATAAATTTTTGGGGAACTGTTTATTGTGCAAAATATGCTTTACCATATTTGTTAAAATCAAAAGGAAGTTTAGTTGGCATTTCTTCAATAGCCGGTAAAAAAGGACTTCCCGGCCGAACAGGTTATTCTGCATCTAAATTTGCCATGGAAGGATTTTTGGAAACATTACGAACAGAAAATCTCAAAAATAATTTGCATGTACTGGTTGCTTGCCCTGGATTCACAGCAACTGAAATTCGTAAAAATGCTTTGTCTGAAAACGGAAAGCCGCAAGCTTCATCTCCTCGTACGGAAGAGAAAATGATGAAGCCTGAAAAAGTAGCCGCTCATATTTATAAAGCAGTGATTAACCGTAAGCGGGATCTTTTATTAACGGGAAATGGAAAAACAACTGTGTGGATGAATAAATTTTTTCCTTCGCTGATGGACAAATTAGTATTTAATCATATGGCAAAAGAAAAAGATTCGCCTTTTAAGTAATCAACGCAAGTTGATTTTTACATCTCCCAGGCCAATTAATTTGTCTTTCTCATCGTAAACATATACCCGGTAAATGCCGCTTTTGAAAAACGTAATCTCTTTATAAAACCAGGTGACTGCAGGTTGTATATCCATTCTTACCGTATTATTGAAAAGCTCTTTTCCATCATTTACTTTATAAACATCAAAAATGATAGAGTTAGAACCGATTTCTTTATTTGTTTTTATTAATATTTTTATAAAACCACCATCTTCTCCAATGGTAAATTCTTTACTTGCATCTTTAGGATTTCCTGATTGATCAACGGACTCACAAAATATAATTTGTTGCGAAAATAAATTTAAAGGTAAAAGGAAAAGTAAAAAGATAAATTTTTTCATTTGTTGATTATTAACTTATTACTTCATCCATAAATCAATCTTCTAAGATTAGAATTTTGCACTTATTCTTAAATTAAGCTGTCTTGCAGTCAAATAATTTGGTACAGCATATTTTCGTGCATTGGAAACATCGGTAATC
This sequence comes from Bacteroidota bacterium, assembly GCA_031366785.1. Taxonomy (GTDB): domain Bacteria; phylum Bacteroidota; class Bacteroidia; order AKYH767-A; family 2013-40CM-41-45; genus JADKIH01. The sequence continues at coordinate 7,909 of JANLOW010000327.1, forward strand.
CATGTATACGATGCAACATTACTCACCTGCAAAAGGTTAAAAACTTCAAGACCTATCCATAATGATTCTACATTTCGTAAGAACTTACTTGTTGGCTTTTTCTTTACATCTTCTCCTATTAATTGTTTCGAAAATCCAATATCAACACGGCGATAGGTTGGTGAACGTAGTTCATCTTTATACCGGTCTTTTCCCGGAGGGCCAAACGGTATTGATGTACCGAATAACATTGTCAGTTGCATTTTATAAGTAGGTGCCTTCGGAAGAAAATCCTGGAAGAAAAGTCCGAAGTTGACACGCTGATCTGCCGGCCTTGGAATATACCCCGGCTCAACACGAATGCTGTCTTTAACGACTTTGTCGAAGGTGTATCCGGAAATAATTTCTTCTCCTTCTTCATTAAAATAACGGTAATAAAAATCATTTTTAATGTCTTCTTCCGTTTGAAGAAATGATAAACTTACCCAGGATTCAGCACCAGGAACAAAATCACCAAATATCCGAAAGTCAATCCCTCTTGCAAAACCTTTAGATGTAAAGTTGGGTAAATATCGAATCCGGATATCATTGATTTTATAGGGGATCAATTCTTCTAGAAATTTATAAAATATTTCAGTTGTTAATTTAAATTCTCTTCCTAATGCAAGAAAAAGATAGTCGCCTCCAATAACGGCATGAATAGATTTTTGAGCTTTTGTGTTTAAATAAATTTTTCCGTCCAAATCACGAAGCTCCCGGTAGAAGGGAGGCTGATAGTAAAAACCACCGGCTGCCCGAAAGATTAACTGACGGTTCCAGGAAGGCTTGAAAGTAAGTGAGGCGCGCGGACTTATTACAATTTGTTTGTTGAGATTCCAATAATTCGCACGAATACCTGCAGTTAATATCAGTTTGTTTGTATCTGTTAACTGCCATGTATTTTGCAAGTAACCAGAGAATCGATCAGATGATATAGTGTTTTTGCTTATGACGACATCATTCAATAAAATTTGAGGATTTATAGAATCCCGGTAAGAAGAAATAGAAAATCCTGAAGAATCATTGTAATACCATTCGTGCAAACGGTCATCGATTTTCTCATGTTGTGCTTTTAAACCCCACTGAAATAATGTGCGTTCACCAATAAGTTCTCCTTTATGTTCGGCACTGTATACTTTTCCCTGAAGCCGGTTTCGGGCATGATTTAAAAACGAACCTACACCAAGATTAAAAGCAACATCGCCGAAATTCGCTTTCCCTAAATCTGCTTCCAGCTGATCAAGAAAATACTGGCCAAGAATGTCAAAGTTTTCTTCTTCATTAGTACCGTAAATACTTGTAATAAATTTAAATTTTAATGTTTGCTTCGGATGGTAATTAAGTGAAAGTGCACCGGTTGTAGTTTCATATCGATCTGCTTCCTGTCCTTCGAAATAAACTGTAAATCTTTTGGCATCATTTATTGTCCCGAAATTTGTTTCTCTGGATAAGGGTACCAGATTGTAACGATTTCTAGAATAATTAGTAAAAATTTCAAGACTAAACTTTTCACTGAAATCATATCCCGTTAATAATTGTATGTCTGTGAACGAAGGATTGTATTCTCCTTTAGTTTCAAAAGTATTTAATAGATATTTATTAGACTTTTGTCTCAGTCCAAGCATATAATACATTTTTTGATTTTTAGCGCGATCCTCTATTTCAATGGAGGCGCCAAGTAAGCTTGCACTTAATGAACCTGCAAAAGTTTTTGGTTTTCTGTATTTAATATCCAAAACAGAAGAAAGTTTATCACCATAAATAGCATCGAATCCCCCTGCCGAAAAATTAATTCCTTCTACCATGTCAGGATTAATTACACTCAATCCTTCTTGTTGCCCTGAGCGAATGAGTAATGGTCGGTAAACTTCAAAGTCATTTATGTAAACTAAATTTTCATCATAATTTCCGCCACGGACAGAATAGGTGGAACTTAACTCATTGGCAGATGAAACACCCGGCATTGTTTTCAAAAGGTCTTCAACGCTTTGATTGGGTGTAGGCAAATACCTTACTACTTTAGGATTAAGTGTTTTAATATTTTCACTTTTAAATGATCTGTCTTCGATGTTTACATCACGCATCTGAAAAACATTTTCTTTCAGACTTTTTGATATAATTCTTCGTTCTCCTTCCGTTAATTTTATAATAACACTGTCGGAACTTAATCCGGTAAAAGAGATTATTATTTTCAGACTAATATTTATTGGTACTTCAATCAAATATTTACCATCTTCATCGGTGGTTGTGCCAATGGATTTTCCAAAAACAGAAACTGATGCACCAAAAAGCGGGTGATTAAAAGAATCTGAAATTGTTCCGGAAATGGTTGCCTTTTGGGCGAATCCGTTAAGAAATAAAAATATTGAAAACAGAAAAACAACAAAGCGTTTAATCAGCATAGTATGCTATTATTTTTCGTCTTTGTATTTAGTATCCTTCTTTTTAAAAGCCCCATTCTGCCACATTTGAATAAACTTAGCCCATTTAATAGGGTCTAGTAGTGTATTAGGGCGAAGTTGTCCCGAATAATATAATTGAGTTGTACGCTGATTAATATAATTTTTAAAATTCATACTTCCATCCATGGGTAATGCAGCAGCAAGATAACTTAATTGATTTGGGTCAAGATTTTTTTCTACCCTTGTTAAATCATCATCGGGAATTCTTAAACGAAGAAATGCTTCTTTAAATTGTTCTTTCGTTGGCCAAGGAAAAATCATGACTTCTTTTAACAGAATGGTATCCTGTTTGAGTATTTGAATCAACGAACATCGTTGATCGGTAAGGGTATCTGGAATTACAAATATTGTTTTTTTAAAACCCAATGCAGCAAACTCAATTGTATCTTTCATTTTTGCAACAAATGAGAAAAAACCATAATAATCACTAACGGTTCCGCGATTGGTATTTCTAATCATTACACTGGAAAAAGGGATAGGTTTCAAGCTATCGAAAGTGACAATGACACCGGAAAACTGAACCAAATGATTATTGTCGAGAATTTGGGCAGAAGATTGTAAACTTAAAATGCAAAATGCGATAAGAATTAAACGATTCATTTTGTTAAATAAGATGCTAAAGTAATTACTTCTTTGCATTGAACGAGCCTTATTTATAAAAATTTAAAGAATATATTTAGAGAATATTTTGGTACTTTTAATACAAATAGAAAGCATCACTTTTTCAATCATGTAAATCTAATTTAATTGCCGACAGCTCATTTAAATCGTCATAAGAATCAAATTACCTCATTTCGAACGTCATATGGTTGTAAAAAAGTTAATAAATTTTATTTATTAAAGAATATTTCGTTAAATTGTAACAATTTTACAATCTTAATTGTGAGAAGTCTAAATTTATATGATACAATCACACCTCTGTAAACCAGCACGTTCAATTCTGGTTTTCAGCTTATTGATTTTATCATACGCATGTAAGCATAGAGAATTATTAATTGCAGATCAATCGCAGGATTTGAGTTTTTTTCCTGTCAATAAAGGATATTGGATAGAATATGAAGTAGACTCAGTGGTGCATTACGACAGCGATGATGCAGGAGAAGTAGATACAGCAATCGGAGTATTTCATTTCTATATTCGTGAAGAAATAGATAGTTTTTATTTCGATGGTGAAAATCGAAAAGCAAATATTATTTTGCGTTATAGGAGAGAAAACAATAGCCTTCCCTGGACATTTATGAATCTTTGGACGGCCAATGTTACTCCATATTCTGTTCAGAGAGTTGAGGATAACATTCGTTTTGTACGACTTAAATTTCCAATAACTTCGGAATCTATATGGGAAGGAAATGCTTTTAATTTTTTCCCAAAAGAAGATTATAGTTATGAAGAATTATATCAACCTCGTCAATATGGTAATTTAACTTTTGATTCTACTATTACTGTAATACAAAATGACTTTCTCTCGCGCATTAACAGGATTTATAAAAAAGAAGTTTATGGTACTCATGCGGGATTGTTGTTTAAGGAAATCGATAGTGTAAATACTAAGAATACGATGAATGGAACTATTATTTTGAATGGCCTTGAATATAAATTAAGTATATCTGATTATAATCACTAATATGTTAAAACTAATCATTATTTTTTTTATTACTCCATTGCTCGCCTTTGGGCAGCCTGCAATGAATAAGTATTTTGTTCAATTCACAGACAAAAACGGAACTGAATTTTCTGTCAATAACCCATCTGCTTTTCTTTCTCCCCGGGCCATTGCTCGACGAACAAGGCAAAATATTTCTATTGTTCCTCAGGATCTCCCGGTAAATACAAATTATATTAATACAATCGTTTCTAAAGGCGCTTCAATTCTTACCCGAAGTAAATGGTTTAATGGAATAATCATAGAATGTGATTCGGTTGTTTTATCATCTGTATTATCATTGCCCTTTGTTCTTTCGGTAAAAACAGTTTATATTCAAACTTTTTCTAGTCACTTTAAAGAACTACAAGTTGACCATTCCATAAATGTAAATTCTCAATTAAGAATTAATAGTTTTGATTATGGTAATTCTTTTGATCAGATTCATCAGATAAATGGTGAATTTCTTCACGAACAAGGATATACCGGAGATGGAATGTTGATTGCATTACTTGATGCAGGTTTTTACTCAGTAGATCAACTTCCTGTATTTGAAAACTTGAGAAATCAGAATAATATTATTGCAACCTGGGATTTTGTTACCGGAAATTCATCTGTATATGAAGACGATAGTCATGGTATGTCAGTCTTGAGTACTATTGCTGGAAATATTCCTGGTCAAATAGTAGGGACAGCTATAAATGCTTCGTTTCTTCTGCTTCGAACAGAAGATTTTTTTTCAGAAAATATTATTGAAGAATATAATTGGGAAGCTGCTGCTGAGTATGCTGATAGTGCCGGTGCTGATGTTATTTCTTCTTCTCTTGGTTATACAGAATTTGATGATTCATTATCAAATCATAAATATTCTGATATGGATGGCAATCATTGTCCATCTAGTATTGCGGCTGATATAGCTGTTTCTAAAGGAATACTAGTTCTTACAAGTGCTGGTAATTCCGGAAATGATTCATGGCATTTTATTAGTGCTCCTTCAGATGGAGATAGTGTTATTTGCGTCGGAGCAGTATACTCAAATGGAAGTCATGTTTCATTTAGCAGTTGGGGGCCCTCTTCTGATGGTGATGTAAAACCAAATTTGGTTTGTAAAGGAGTAAATTGCATTATTTCAGATGAAGGGGGTGGAATTAATACAGGTAGCGGAACTTCCTTTGCTTGTCCAATCCTTGCAGGAGCCGCAACTTGTTTATGGCAGGAGTTTCCTTTACTAAATGTTATGGAAATTAAGAATGCGATAGAGAGAAGTGCTAATTATTTTCTTTCACCAAATGCAACCTTAGGTTATGGAATTCCGGATTTTCGTCTAGCAAGCTATATTCTTTCTACCGGCTTCTTGCCCTCTAAAGATGATGTAATTGGAGTTTATCCAAATCCATTTTCTGAAAACCTGAATGTAAGTTTCTTCTCTACTACTACACAAACTATAAAATTGGAAATAATAAATTCTGTTGGACAGATTATGAGTAGTAAAATTGAAAGTGCTTCAGCAATGTCTGTTAATACCTATACAATTTTAAGTGACCAAAATTTAATAAATGGATTTTATTTTATCCGTGTTTCTACAGTTGACGGAAGCATAGTTAGAAAAGTTGTTAAATATTGAAAAGTAAAAATTAATCTTCACTTTTCAATCCCTTTATGTGCCAGATACCTTTCAGCATCCATAGCCGCCATACAACCAGTTCCTGCTGCTGTTACTGCCTGGCGATATATTTTATCGGCGACATCACCTGAAGCAAAAACACCTTCAACATTCGTTTTACTCGATCCCGGAATTGTTTTAATGTATCCGACTTCATCCATTTCCAACCAGTTCTTAAAGATGGCAGAATTTGGTTCATGCCCGATAGCAACAAAAAATCCCTGAACATCTAATTTTTTTTCAATACCGGTTTTATTATTTACAACGACTACACCGTTTACAGTTTTATCACCGACAATTTCTTTTGTAGAGGTATTCCAAAGAATTTCAATATTAGATGTATTCTCTACACGATGCTGCATTGCTTTGCTTGCGCGCATTTCATCTTTACGGACAATCATATAAACTTTTTTGCAAAGTTTAGCAAGATACGTTGCTTCTTCTGCGGCAGTATCACCGGCTCCTACAATGGCAACATCTTGTCCTTTGAAAAAAAAGCCATCGCAAACAGCACAGGCAGACACACCAAATCCATTGAATTTTTGTTCTGATTCAAGTCCGAGCCATTTGGCTGATGCGCCTGTAGCAATTATAACGGTATCGGCTGTGATTATTTTATTTTCATCAATCGTTACCTTGTGAACTGGTCCTGTAAAATCGACGGATGAAGCATATCCCCAGCGAATATCGGTTCCAAACCTTTCGGCCTGTGCTTTAAAATCTTCCATCATTTCCGGTCCCATTGTTCCTTTCGGGTATCCGGGATAATTTTCAACTTCTGTTGTAATTGTAAGCTGTCCTCCCGGTTGTAATCCCTGATAAATTACCGGTTTAAGATCGGCACGTGCAGCATAGATTGCAGCTGTATACCCGGCTGGGCCTGAACCAATGATCAGGCAATTTACATGTTCGTTTTGTGAATCCATAATTTTGCGTGTGCAAAAGTACGAAGTAATTTGCTAATTTCCTGATTGAATTTTTATCTTTACAAAATGCCGGAATCAATAAATATTGAAAACTTCCTTAATAAATTCGAAGAAGAAAAGTTACTGCTTCTCGATGCAAGGAGTGAAAAAGAATTCGATCATGCGTATATTCCCGGTGCAGTAAATATTCCGCTTCTCAATAATGATCATCGTCACTTAGTTGGAATTGAATATAAAAAGAAAGGAAGAGAAGCAGCTGTTGCTTTAGGATTTAAATTAGTTGGTCCGCTTTTTCATGAATTTATAGAAAAGGCAAATGATTTAACCGGCAAGAAAGAAGTGATGGTTTATTGCTGGCGCGGTGGAATGAGGAGTTCTATTTTGGCCTGGGTTTTATCGATGGCCGGCTTTAAAGTTATATTATTAAAAGGAGGATATAAATCGTTTCGGAATTTAATACTCGATCAATTTAAAATTCAAAAAGAAATATTAATTCTTGGCGGGCATACTGGCAGCGGTAAAACAGAAATTCTGAAAGCAATGAGAAAAAATGGTGAACAGATTATTGATCTGGAAGGTATGGCTAATCATCGCGGTTCAGCTTTCGGTCAACTAGGTTTACCTCCTCAGCCTACGAATGAATTTTATGAGAATCTGTTGGGATGTGCATGGAGAAAAATAGATTCTAATAAAAAAGTCTGGCTCGAAGCTGAAAGCCATTCCATCGGCCAGGTTAAAATTCCGGATAATATTTTTATACAATTGCAAAACGCACCTTTAATCGAAGTCTGTTGTTCGCGTGAATTCAGGAAAGAAAGAATATTGGCCGAATATGGCGGATTTTCAAAAAGTGAATTGGCTGAATGTACTGCTAAGTTGCGTAAAAGATTAGGACAGCTTCGTCTGACAGAAGCACTTAATTCACTTGAACAGGATAGAATGGAAGATTGGCTGGAAATACTGATAGACTATTATGATAATACATACTCACATAGTTTGAAGGAGAGAAATTCTTCAGAGCGAATATCTGTTAAAGTAAATGATAATGAAAGTATAGATACTATTGCCAAACGATTGGTAAATGAATCTTCTAAAATGAATAAAATTTTTATAACATGACATTAATAGAAGAAAAATTGAGATTGACTCAGTACTCCCATGGTTCAGGCTGTGGTTGTAAAATTGAGCCGGCTGTACTAGAAAAAATATTAAATGGCAGTGGACTTCAGAAAGAGTTTTCATCATTAATTGCTGGTTATGAAACGAAAGACGACGCAGCTGTTTGGGATCTTGGTAAGGATAATTATTTATTAAGTACTACTGATTTTTTTACTCCCATTGTTGATGATCCTTTTGACTTCGGGAGAATTTCTGCTGCGAATGCATTGAGTGATATTTATGCAATGGGAGGGAAGCCTGCCTTTGCATTAGCCATTCTTGGATTTCCTGTTTCTAAATTACCGGTTGAAGTAGCTCAGAAAATAATTGCCGGAGCCAAAAGTATCTGTGATCAGGCAGAAATCCCAATTGCCGGCGGACACAGCATCGATATTCCTGAGCCCGTATTCGGACTTGTCGTAAATGGTTTTGTTGAAAAAAAATATTTGAAAAAAAATAATACAGCCAAAGAAGGCGACATTCTGTTTTTAACGAAACCATTGGGAACAGGAATTATGGCTTCAGCAATGAAGCGGGAAAAGATTTCTGAAAAAGATATTTCAGCGGCAGTAGAAATAATGACGAGGTTAAACAGCATCGGAGAAAAACTTGCAATGATTGAAGGACTCAATGCAATGACAGATGTAACGGGCTTCGGTTTACTCGGACATTTAATTGAAATGTGTGAAGGCAGTGGCTTGTCGGCAATACTGGATTACCAATCCATTCCTACCATTGAAGGAATAGAAAAATACACTGATCAATTTATTTTTCCTGATAATACCTACCGTAATTGGAATGCGTATGAAAAAAAAGTTTCAGGAATTAACGGCCCGTCTTTTATAACACTATGCGATCCGCAAACAAGTGGTGGTTTATTGATAGCAGTAGATGAAAAGAAAAAAGCAGAGGTGATTGATTTGTTGGAAGCGGAAGGGCTTGAAGAATTTACTAAGCCGGTTGGGATATTTACAGCAAAGAAAGATGTTGTTGTAAAAGTGAGGGAGTAAGTTGGTTTATAATGATGATTTTTTTAATGATATAAAATCATTTTTTTTATTTGTAATACGAGAACAAAGAATTATATTCGATTGAGATAAATAGTGAGATGAAAAATGGGAGTATGAGGATTATTTGTTTTTGAATATTTGATATTTTATATTTCGGTAATTTTAAATTAACAAGTGTTTGAATTATTGACTATTCTTAAAAATATCCTTAACAATATAACCCAAAACCGATGAATCCAATAGTTAAAAACATTATTACAATAATTGCCCGCGTATTTTTAGGAAGTTTGGTAAATATGGGAATCATAATGATCAGTGGTTCCATTATTCCGCCGCCTGAAGGCGCAGATATTACTACATTAGAAGGATTGAAAGCATCGATGCATTTATTCCAGTCGAAAAATTTTATTTTACCATCTATCCTATTATGAAAAAATTTATACTAATCATCTTTGTTTTTTCTTTTTTAAATACATTTTCCCAATCGGTTTTTTTTGAAAAAAGTTTTGAACCATTATTTAATTCGGGCCTAAATTCTATTGTACATGATTCTATTGGAAATTTTTATACTGTTGGATTTGTTGGTGAGATATTTAACATGTCTGGAATATTTATTAAATTAGACAAAGAAGGGAATTTTATTTATCAGAATTTTAATTATGGAGAGGGTGCAAATTATAGTGGGATTATTATTGCTTCTGATGGTAATTTATTAGCTTGTGGATATAGCATAGGTTGTGATGTTGGTGAAAGTTTCGGAAGGATTGTTAAGTTTACAACTGCAGGAGATACTATTTGGACAAAAAGAATAAATGAACAGCCAATATTTTCATCTGTCGATATTGTTTTAAGGAAAATTATTTCTCTACATAATAACAACATCTTGCTTGCTGCCGATTCTACATTATATTTTTGTAATTATGTCGGGGATTCTTTATTTTCAAGAGTTGTAAATAGTTATATACTATCTATAACTGAGGGAATAAATCAAACGATTTTATGTGGAAATCAATCAGGTTTACTTGTATTGGATTCAGCCGGACAACAATTGATTCAGGTTCCTTTTACAGCACCGGTTTCCTATGTAAATTTATTATCGGATTCATCTTATTTAATTAATTCGGGTAATACACTTTTGAAACTTGATAGTGCTTACAATATACTTAGCCAGTTAGATCTATCGCAGTTGAATTTTGTAGCAGACAACATTGTTATCGAATCAGGTTTAATATGGATTTGTAATTCGACCGGATCAGATTTTGCTTCTTTTAATTTCAACTTACAATTAATAGATTCATTTCGTACCCAAGCATCTTCTGTTAATGTAAGTTCTTTTTCAATCCATGATTCGATAATTATTGTTGCCGGAACAGAACATAGTATTGGAACTTATAGTTATTTGAAATCCTATTCGACACTTGGCAACTACACGTATTATTCAAGTGATCTAGCCCTCGTTGATGTAAGTTTTGATACAGTATTTGTTGATCAACCTAACCCGCTGCCATCGGGGGTTTATAGATTAAATTTTGCTCCACGAATTATAGTACAAAATACCGGTTTAGATACCATCCATAGTTTTTATATTAATGCTGAGAGTCTGCTTTGGGGAGTTTGCGGTAATTATAAGTATTACCATCTCATAAATAATATCAATATGATTCCGGGTCAGACAATGTCAATTCCTATTGATACGTTATCTGAATTTGGAATTGTAATTTCTCATTTCCCATTTACATATAAATTTTGTCCATGGATTTCTTGCCCTGACTTTAAAGTTGATAAAGATCATTCCAATGATTTTCTGTGCGATTCTTTTTCAGTGACAGGCACTGATTTAATTGCTGAATTAAACGATAATAGCCGAATTAATATTTACCCCAATCCTTTTGATTCGCAAATTTCAATTCTTTATTCCGGATTAAGTAATCAAGATGCAATTTATAAATTTTATGATTTGCTAGGAAAGGAAAAATTAAAAGGAAAACTAAATCAAAATGAAAATATCATTGATCTTTCCTCAATTCCTCCCGGTGTTTATTTTATTATAATATTTTTGGAGGATAAAGTGATTAAAAAGAAGATTGTAAAGATTTGAGATTATTAGAAAGGATTTATTTCTTTCTAATATTTTATTGTATAATAGCACAAGTTTTTAAATGATTTAATTGAAATATATAAAATTATACATTAATTAAAATAAATATGGAACAACAAACCAATCAACCCAATCCTGCAACAATAATGCAGATTGGCACCGGCTTCTGGGCTTCAAAAATTCTGTTAGCTGCAGTAAAATTTCAATTATTTACGACGCTGGCAGAAAAAAAATCGATGACTGCCGCTCAAATAAAATCGATACTGAATATGAAATGTACAGATAGAAATGTTTATGATTTTCTGGATGCACTTACAGGTTTTGGTTTTCTTAATCGTAAAGGTATTCTTGAATCGGCTATATATTCAAACAGTGATGATACAGAATTTTTCCTTGATAAAAATAAGCCAACTTACATAGGTGGAATACTGGAAATGTTGAATAATCGATTATATGCATTCTGGGGAAATCTGGAAGAAGGACTATTGACAGGACTGCCTCAGAATGAGGCTAAGAATGGAGAAAACTTCTTCGCTGAATTATATAAGAGTCCGGAGAGGCTTAATGAATTCATCAATGCAATGAGCGGAATACAGATGGGAAATTTTATGGTCTTTGCCCAAAAATTTGATTTTTCAAAATACAAAACATTGGTTGATGCCGGTGGCTCAAGTGGCTTACTTTCATTGATGGTGGCAAAGCATCAGCTTCACATGAATTGCACAAGTTTCGACCTACCACCGGTTGCTCCGGTTGCAAATAAATTCATAGAACATTTTCAATTAACAGACCGTGTGAAAACAGCTTCGGGAGATTTCTTTACCGATCCAATTCCTTCGGCAGATATTGTTGTTATGGGTAACATTCTTCATGACTGGGATGAAGAAAATAAAATTGCGCTAATGAAAAAAGCTTTTGCGGCATTGCCGGTAGGAGGTGCTTTTGTTGCTATCGAAGGTATAATAGATGAAGAGAGAAAGAAAAATGTTTTTGGATTGATGATGAGTCTTAACATGCTTATTGAAACTGGTAAAGGATTTGATTACACCTTTGCAGATTTTAATAAGTGGGCAAAAATTGCAGGATTTAAATCGACATCGATTCTTCCCTTGGCCGGTCCTTCGAGTGCGGCTATAGCTTATAAGTGAGTTAAATGGTAAATAAAAGAAGGGTTTAAAGCACAACTGTTCGTTTACCGAACAAAGCCTTTCTTTTTTTTATTTCTTATAATCTTATTATTATATGAAGCCATGCTGTTGAAACGAAGCGATTTAGTCAGAGGTACGTACCATGTTTATTCAAGGCGATGTTCTCTGGTTGATTTTCGTATTTCAATTCAAATATAAGATGCCAAGTTTTACTTGTGCTTTTCAAAAGGAAAATAATCAAGCACATCATACTTCCAAACATTGGTAGGAAATATTACTATAAGATTTGCTGTTTTCTTTCCAACATTTTTGAAAGCATGCGGAACTCCTGCTGGAATGTTGACAATATAAGGGGCTTTTATTGTGAACATTGTATCGCCCAAAGCATAAAGGATTTCGCCATCAAGCAAAACATGCGACTCTTCTCCCTCATGAGAATGCATAGGGGGTGCACCTCCCGGAAATGTTTCAGTAATTCCAATAGTGAGTCCATTATATCCGTACGCTTGTCCTTCCAATACATGTACATATTCTCCAGGACCAGGATTAATTACTGGCAGTTTATCTATTGTCACTGCATGCTCCGAGTAGTACTTTAATTTGGAAATAATAGCTGAGTTTGGCAGTGTGCGTCTTTCGAGAACTTTGAAATTATGATGTTGAGCATTTAATGCTGCAATAATTGAGTCTGGAACTTGTTTGAATTCTTCGACCAAACCTTTCAATGAGAATGTCTCTTTTGTTGAGTCTTTAAGAACTGTGTCGGACTTGTTTTCGGACTTATTGTTTGAACAAGAGTTCAAAATTAGTCCGCCTGCAATTACCGTGATTAATAACCTCAATGCTTTCATTTTATTTTTGTTTTAGAATTTGTTTTTTGTTTCTATTGTTAATTGTTTTGTTCAATGGACTAAAGTACAAAAGTTCATTAGAATTCCAAAAGTTGGAGTTATTACTACCGCCAATTGGTTTCATATAATGTTGGAGCATTGACGCTTTACTTTTTACAATAATTCAAAATTAGAAATAAAAAAGTATCGCGGCAATACTAAAGTGTCCGTTGCACAACTCCTCAAAACTAATGAATAACTTTTAGAATAAAATGGGATTGCGAAAGAGTGAATTTCCGATTTTTAATATAATTCATTAAATCTTATATTATTTCAAACTTGTACTGCAGCCAAGCATAACGTTTTCAGGCTTGGCGAAGGCGGCGTTTTCACCACAAATGTTGATGCGGAGAACTAATTGTTTGATTAACCACAAATGTGTCTGCGGAGCAGTGAACCGCCACTCTTGCCAAACCTGTATTAGCAGTAGTTGTTTCTTGTAATTGTCTGTTGGTATATTCAATTTATGCGCTATGATACTTTTTAAAAAACCACACTTTCAACAGATCTGCCGTAAGTATGTATGCCGCTACAATGATTAGCATCGCTCCTAAGTTTACAAGTGGCAAAGGTGTCAAGCCGATATCATTAGCAAATGTTAAATACGGTAAACCAAGTGTTATTACTAATCCCATAATACTTAAAATGAAAAGATATTTACCGGGTTTACTTTTGAAAAAGTTTTTGTGTGTTCGAATGATAAATAAAATAAACAACTCAGTCAGGATTGATTCAATAAACCAGCCCGTTTGAAATGCCGATTCTTTTACTTTTAAAATGTATAAAAGTGTAAGGAAAGTTATTACATCAAATATGGAACTATGGATACCAAATATTACCATATAGTTGCGAATAAATTTCAAGTCCCACTTGCCTGGTCTGTCTAATTGTTCTTGGTCAACATTGTCAGAAGCAACTGTGAGGTAAGGAAAGTCGGTTATAAAATTCATCAATAATATTTGTTTGGGCAACATTGGTAAAAATGGTAATAGCAATGAAGCAATAGCCACACTAAACATATTTCCAAATGTTGAACCTGTGTTGATGAAAATATATTTTAAAGTATTTGCAAAAGTTTTTCTTCCTTCCTTAATCCCATCTACCAAAACCATTAAACTTTTTTCCATCAAGACAAAATCAGCAGCTTCTCTGGCAACATCAACTGCATTTTCTACGGATATTCCAACATCAGCTGCATTAATAGCGGCAACATCATTAATACCATCGCCAATATATGCAACAGTGTAAGATTTTCTTAGAGCCAATATGATTCGTTCTTTTTGTTGTGGTTCAACTTCTGCGAAAATATGCGTATGTCTTACCAAATGATTTAGGGCTTCTGGACTAGTTTTAAAAACTTCTGCACCGGTCAGGATTTTAGGATTAGAAATACCTATTTTCAAGGCAATGGATTGGGCAACATTTTTATTATCTCCAGTAATTATTTTTAAGCCTACATGCAATTTATGCAGTTCGCTTATGGTTTGAATAATTCCCTCTTTGACCGGGTCTTGCAATAAAATGAAGCCAGCAAATATCATTTGAGTTTCATCACTTTTGTTGATGATGTCTTCACCAATATTTTTATAACAAATACTTATTGCTCGCAGTCCATCAAAGCCAAATTGTTCAAATCTTTTTTCTAATTCAGCTTTATGCAATTCAATATCATCTATAGCATCATTGTCTAATTTTATCTTGGAACAGATTCCAATTATTTGAGTAAATGCTCCTTTTGTAATTAGTAAATTTTCTGTTTCAGTTTTAACGGCAATGCTTATTCTTTTACGAAGAAAGTCATAGGGAATTTCACCCAATTTTTGTGTCAAATTCTTTGATTCAAATTTTATAAGTTTCAGTGCATCATCAATGGGATTTGAATAACCGCTTTCAAATGAGGCATTCCAAAAAGCTATTTGTTTAACAAGTTCATTTTCTTGTCCGAAACCATTAACCAAGCCAGAAATTATAATACTCCCTTCCGTTATAGTTCCTGTTTTGTCGGTGCACAACAGGTTTACCTCACCCAAATTTTGAATAGACGCTAATTTTTTTACGATTACTTTTTTTCCCAACATTCTTTTTGCGCCGGCACTCATGGCAATGGTAGTAATAGCAGGCAGCAGTTCAGGAGCCATACCAACAGCTAATGCTAAGGCAAATAGTGCCGACTCTATCGGGCTTTTATGATTAATTAAATTGATAGCCAAAATAAAAAAAGAAAGCACTAAGGTAATTTTCATAAGAAAAAACCCAAAGTCTTTAATACCTTTTTCAAAAGTGGTTTCCACACTTTTGGATGCGCTTTGAGCAATACTTCCAAATATGGTATTGTTGCCTGTTTGTATCACTAAGGCTTTTGCATTTCCACTCACAATATTTGTTCCTTCCCAAAGACAATTGGTTCTTTTAGAAAGCTCCGTATGCTCCTCTAACTTCCCGGCTTGTTTTCTTACAGGAAACGATTCACCTGTAAGACTAGCTTCATTGGAATGTAACTCGTTACTCTCCAAAATCAAGCAGTCGGCTGGTATCATATCACCTGCTTTGAATAAAAGAACATCGCCAGCTACTATATTAGAAGAATTGAGTTCTATAGTTTGATTATCTCTGATTACATTGCTTTTCAGCGAAATCATTGATTGCAGTTTTTCAACTACTCTGCTTGCATTTCTTTCTTGAAAAAAGCTTAGTAAACCTGTTGAAACTACTATAAAAAGTATGATATAAACATCGGAAGTGTCTCCAAGGAATGCGGAGAGTATAACTGCACCAATAAGTAAAAGCATTAATGGGCTCTTGAATTGTCTAACAAATAATTTTACATCTTTTTTAAAACGAGATTCGATTTTTTTATGATTGCCTGAATTGCGCAAGAGGGTATCTGCATCTTTTTGAGATAACCCTTTGTCAGTACTAGATAATTTTTGAAACCAATAATTGGTGTCAAATTGCCAAAATTTATTTTCTGTAGTTGCTTGCATAAGGTTAGCTATTTATTTCTTTTGTCATTTACCTTGATGCTTAAAAGTTAGCTATATTATTTTATTGTTTTCTGCGTTAATTGACCGCAAACGTTGGAGCATTGACGCTTTACTTTTACAATAATTCAAAATTAGAAATAAAAAAGTATTGCGGCAATAATAATGTTAGAGGATGTTGTCTTTAATTGCTACTGTTCATCTTTGTTCGTTGTTATTATTCTATAATAATTATCCGGTTTACATATCTTTTCTTTTCGTTGGTAATCTGAACGAAATAAATTCCTACAGGAAGATCGTTACGTTCAATTGTTAGCTGTCTTCCGGAAATTTTTAATGACTTAACTTCTTTTCCGATTACATCTGTAATTTTAATAGTTGTGTTCGATTGCTCATTTGAAAAATCAATGGTTGTTCGCGATGTAAAAGGGTTAGGCCAGATATTAATAGAATGTTCTTGGTCAAATATTTCCGAAACTTTAACAGGCAGGAACTGAGAACAAGTAGAATTCGAAGGATTGTAAAGACTATCGCCTGATTTGAAACATTGCAAATTAGTCATAAAGATTCCCCCGGAGATGACTACATCGTTCGGATTAAAATAGGTTAACCCATTTGATCCTCCCATACCTTCAATAATGAAATTCCCCAAAGAATAATTTGGTAAATAAAATTTATGAACCGGAAGGCCAAAAAATAAAATTGTAATTACTGAATCAATAATATTTGAACCGGCACTAGCAAAATTACCCATAATAGGAATTGTATCACCTGTCGCAAGATTAAAATCATAGATAAGCAGTTCAGGAATAAAGGTGCCTGTGTCATTTACCATATACACTTGACTGGATAAAGAATCAAAGCGAATGTACTTTTCGGTAATTGTGAGAGGTTGCACACCACCACCAAACCAACAAGGAGGGTGCAAAAGAATGGTTACCTGACATGTCACAAACACTTTCTTATAAATCAAACTATTTATTAATGTATCTCCTTGTATAGAATCCTTCTCAAGCGTACTTTGAGTAGTACACATCCCGGGCTCATAACTTTCCGTGGTATTATATGTCCAAACAGAACCGTCAACGAAATAATTTGCTGATTGCGAAAAACAGGCTCCCGTAATCAAGACCACAATTGTAAGCAGGTTGGCTTTTTTCATTTTATGTCAGATTAGGTTTTCCTGTCCCAAATTTTAGTTACATAAACTACTGCGGATCGGAGCATACAGTATCCGCTAACGGTTTGCGACTATGCGTCTGTATTTTGCTAATTCCAGGTTACGAATTTGAGCGCTAACCCGCAAAAAATGGAGCGTAGTTGCTGTTAGCAGTTCGTTGTTAATGTCTGTCCACTGTGTAATTCAGTTCAGTTACCCCGCAAGTAAATTGCCGAGTAGTTAATAGTTTTAGTTTTATTTTGTCTTTAATGTCTACAAACAATGGTATGCCTCGTCCAAGAATAATTGGATTAACAAATAGCCAGTAGCCGTCAATTAAGTTCAGCTGAATAAGTGAATGTGTTGCTTTCGGGCTACCAAAAAGCAAGATGTCTTTACTCCCGCCATTGCGGGATTGTTTTATTTCATTTATTTTTTCCGAAAGGTTGTCACTAATAATTTTTGTGTTAGTTAAACCCGCGTCTTTAATTGTTTTTGATAAAACAACTTTGTGAACTTTGTTATACCATTTAGAATGTTCAATGTCGTGTTTAGTCGCTGTCGGCTTGTCTCCCGCGGCAGGCCAGTAATTTTCCATCATCTGATAAGTTACTCGTCCATATAATGCAGTGTCGCATTCGCTTATTCGCTTACCGACATAATCAAAAATTTCTTCATCAACT
Organism: Bacteroidota bacterium; assembly: GCA_031366785.1. Classification (GTDB taxonomy): domain Bacteria; phylum Bacteroidota; class Bacteroidia; order AKYH767-A; family 2013-40CM-41-45; genus JADKIH01. The sequence continues at coordinate 25,747 of JANLOW010000327.1, forward strand.
TTAATCCAGTCCATTTCTCCATTCAGTCCTGCTACAAAACCGTCAAGCGATATGTGCATAAATGAAATTATTTTTCTCATTTAGTTCGAAGTTCTATTGTTTGATTAATTTTTGTCTGCCGATTTTATCCCTTGTGGCTATTTGAATAATGTAAACCCCTCTTACCAAAGTAGAAATGTCGATTGTTGTATTTTGCCTTGTAGTTGTTGACAAATATATTAATTCACCACACATATTAAATATTTTAATTTCTTTGTTCGAAATTGTTGCTGGTAATTCTATAGATATATAATCAGCAGCTGGGTTTGGGAAAATGCTGAATGAAGTTAGTTGAATTTCACTGGTTAAAATGCCGGTTGTTAAATAACATTGAAGAGTGTCAATCGGCATGAAATTTACAAGTCCATACATAATGTTATCATAACCATCATAAATTCCAACTTCGGTGGAAGCGGAGTCGGCAGTGCACCAGTAGTTATTTGCAACAGTACCATTGCCTGAAACAAAAGTATATTGTAAATTATAAGTGGTGTTATTACAAATCCGGTTGCAATAAATATTGGTTGAAGCAGTTCCCAACATGATTCCGACTGAATTACTTTCAATAACATTTCTTGTAATTATTGCTCCGAAAGTAGTGACATTCACACCAATTCCGTTTGATTTTATCTCGCAATCAACAAGTGAATCATTGGGGTATGGTATTACTCCATGCAAGCTGTTCGAATCAATAATACAGTTTCTGTAAATATTATTAAAACTACCACCAAATTGTCCTTGTATCCCAATTTGGTTGTGGTTAATTATACAATTTTCTATTAATGTACGATTACACACTAATCCCGTTTGATTGGAATCTATTACACAATCTTTTATCCAGCATTTAAGAGTAGTATTGCCCCCTATTCCGAATTGATTGTGCAGAAAATTGCAGTTATAAATATGTGCCATACTAGCAGACAACCCCACACCATTATATGTAAAATTACAGGAGTCAATAAAGACACCTCCCAATAAACCGTTGTTATTAAAAATGAAATTAGAATTTCTAATGGTATCAGCACCCTGCAAACCATAATCTGCATATTTAAAATTACAGTAATTAAATTCAGAATTAGCTATACCACCATTCACCCACACTGTTCCCCAACTTCCTGTAGTGGGGGAAGTAGAATTGCTGGTAAACATAATGGAGTCGGTAGCTGTTCCCAATGCAATTAAGGTGGCTTGCCGTAATTCCAAATATTTTGTGTCAGCAAACCTCACCTCCACTCCCGGTTCAATAGTAAGTGTAACTCCTGGAAACACTACAACGGTATCAGTGACGATGTAAGGACTGCCTGTAAAAGTCCAGGTAGTATTTGAATAAATTCCACCGCTAACATTTGTCTGTGCAATAACAGTAAAAGAAATAACAGTTATAAGAATAACTGAAGTTAGAATTATTTTTATTAAAGTTTTCATTGTTGTTTGGTATTAATGCGTAAATATATTTTCTGTTCATTAGTTATTGCAAAGTAAATGGTTAGTGTTATCATTCAATCCGAGCGGTAGTTAGCATTACACATAACGTTGGAACATTGACGCTTTACTTTTTTATAATAATTCAAAATTAGAAATAAAAAAGTATTTCGACAATGCTAATGTTTGTGGTAGTGCTATTTCACTTCAGTTTATAATAGTAAGAAATTTTAACTCCAATGCTCCATAAATATGCAGTAATAAGTGCTTCATCCATTACACTTGTTAATGCATAACGGAACTGTGGTTCAAACCTGAGATACATCTTATCATTTATTTGTGGTTCAATTCCAAATGATAGAGTAGGAGAAAGGCTAATGGGGTTAAAGTTATCTGATTGAATAGATGTTTTTAATAAGAAGCCAGTAGTTACACCAAACCCTACAAGGAGTGTTTTATTTTTTCCGAAGTAATAGTTAGCTTGTAAAGGAATATTTAAATAATGATAGTCAGGAGTTGGAGTGGATAGATTGACAGGTTGAGATGTATAGATAAATCCATATCTGGGATCAATCATATCACCATTGACTAAATCAGATCCGGTAGATCGAAATCCTTCGTTGGAATATTGCAGTCCTGTTTCAATGCTAAATGATTTAGAAAATCTGTAGCAAGTACTGATTCCAACTCTAAAACCAAATTTCACCTTTTTATATTTGTTTATATCATTCAACAAAAAGAAAGTGATTTCTCTTTCTTCAAGTCCGTTTAATCTTCCGTTGCAAAAATCAGGTGAGACCTGAATTCCCAATGAAAGTCCTTTGTCCTTGATGACTTTAGTATTGGAATTGGTTTCCTGTGCAATTAATAAAGAAGGAATGACTGAAAATACAAGTAAAAAAAGGTTTAATAATTTATGCATTTTGTGTGTTGTAGTTAACGTCAGTCCGTCTAATAACTACTCTTTATCTCCAAATGTAACAATTATTTGAACTCATTAGGTTCACTTTAATCAGCCCTTAAAAAAAGATTCAATTTGGGTACTTCAAAAATAGGTACCACCCTGGTGAATACATTTTCGTTTGCATCGACTAATTTTCCAAAAAATAAAAAGTCAGGTTCTTGAATTAACTTTTTGAAAATGTTTTTGTCAAGGATATTCATTATTCTTCTTAGGGTCAACAACTCATGTTGCATCCGCATATTCATTATATCGTTCCCGGTGGTGGTTTTGAGGGAAATAGAAACTGGAAAAATACAAAATCACAAGGCAAATATCTTTTTCCGGTAAATGAAATAAAAAAAGTTTATCGGGCTAAGATTTTATCTGTTTTACGAAAGCAGGTTAGGCAAGAAAAAATAAATGACTTTGGAAAAAAGTTTATGGCTGATCTGTTTAAAAGAGTGGGTGGTTTATGTCAAACATCCGTTCCAAAATAGTAAGGGAGTTATGGAATACATTGGCAGGTACTCCCACAAAGTAGCTATCTCCAATCACAATATCAGAAATATTACCGGCACAGAAGTTTCATTCTCCTAGAAAGATTACCGTGAAGAAGGAAAGAAAAAAGGAATAACTATAACAGGAGAATAATTTTTCCGGCGATTTTCATTACACATTTTACCAAAAGCTTTTGTAAAGATCAGACACTTTGGAATATTCTCCTCACGGGCAGTCAACCGGCTGCATGCTACAAAATGTATTATGCTTGGACAACCGGTAACAAAAAGAGAAAAACCGGAAAAGAAAAACTGGAAACTAATTTGCA
>JANLOW010000350.1:0-10340 GCA_031366785.1 Bacteroidota bacterium
GCTTCTGAAACAGCAATTGCGCAACCTTGTTCTGGATCGGCATAAACATAACGGGAATTACAATCAACCGTTAAAGCCAATGCTTTATTTGTATTCCTGACATCAATAACTGCAGCGTCTGATGGAGAATTGGTATTCATATTAATAGTTCCGACCATGGAATCGTATTGATTATAAACCCATCGTTTCGAAGCAATGTTTGGATGACATAAAAGAAAATCTGCAACTTTTTTAAGATCCTGAGGTTCATCTACAGTATCAATATTGAATCTTTTATTTTCATTTACATAAGCGGGCATTGAATATTCGCGTTCATAAACCGGTGCACCACCGCCAAGTACAAGAGACTCTGCAGGAACATCGGCCACTAATTCGTTATTCATAAAAAATTTCAGTTGGTTACCTGAAATAACTTCACCAATACGAATGCAGTTGAGATCCCACTTTTCGAAAACCTTCAACACATCTTTTTCATGTCCTTTCTTAACAACCATCAGCATTCTCTCCTGGGATTCGCTCAAAAGGATTTCCCAGGGAAGCATATTTTTTTGTCGTGTCGGAACTTTGTCGAGATAAATATTCATTCCATATTTACCTTTTGCAGACATTTCAGAAGTTGAGCAAATGATTCCTGCAGCACCCATGTCCTGCATTCCGATTACAGCTCCGGTTGTAATTACTTCGAGAGTAGCTTCCAATAAAAGTTTTTCTGCGAACGGATCGCCTACTTGTACCGAAGGCAGGTCATCAGCAGAATCCCGGTGTAAGTCGCCTGAAGCAAAGGTGGCACCATGAATTCCATCTTTTCCCGTTGTAGAACCAACAATGAAAACAGGATTGCCGATTCCATAAGAAATTGCCGAAACTGTTTTTCCTTCTTCTACAATTCCAACAGACATTGCATTTACTAATGGATTTACATTATAACAATCATCGAAGAAGAGTTCGCCACCTACGGTTGGCACACCAAAAGCATTTCCATAATCACCAATACCTTTAACGACACCTCTCATTAACATCCGTGTTTTTTCCAGAGTCGGGTTTCCAAATCGAAGAGAGTTTAGTTGAGCAACCGGTCGTGCACCCATAGTAAAAATATCACGGTTAATTCCTCCTACTCCTGTAGCAGCACCTTGATAGGGTTCAATTGCAGATGGATGATTGTGCGATTCTATTTTAAAAGCACAAGCTAGACCATCACCGATAGAAACAAGTCCGGCATTTTCCGCACCCGCTTTTACAAGCATAAGAGGACCTTCCTTTGGCAAAGTTTTAAGCCAGACGATGGAGTTTTTATAGGAGCAATGTTCGCTCCACATAACGCTATAAATACTTAATTCGGTATAATTCGGAATTCTTCCCAGATATTCTACAATTTTTTCAAATTCCTCGGGTAAAAGTCCCAGTTCGTTAGCCGTTGATGCATTTACAATTTGTTCAAGTACTTCTGACATAATAAAAGTTAAAATTTCAATACGAAAGTAGTGATAATTTTATTCTATACTTTTGAAGTCTTACTTAAATAATCAACGTGCCTGAAAATTTTATGGAATTTATTCTGACCGGTGCTTATGCTTTCTTATTTTACTATATAATACGGAAAAATAATTTTTTCAAATTAGATTCCATTGCAGCCTGGCTGCCGGGAGCATTTTTTCTTTTGAAATGTATATCGGGAATCTTTTTAGGACTTATTTATACAATTTATTATACCAATCATAATGATACTGATACATTTAAGTTTTTTACAGACAGTAAGATTATGTTTGACAGCTTATACACTACCCCTCGAGATTTTTTAAAAATGTTTACAGGAATAGATGGAAAGTCGCAGGAATTATATCCATATTATGAAAAAATGAATTCCTGGTTAAATACGAACCTGATATTCAATGACAATAAGACAATAATCAGACTGAATGCATTCTTTCGATTTTTTTCTTTGGGTTATTACAATGTACATGTGATTTTTATAAATTTCGTCTCTTTTACAGGACTCATTTGTCTTTATAAGGCTTTCATTATCTATTCTCCTAGCAAGAAAAGGGAACTTTTTATTTTTATTTTTCTTATACCATCCGTTCTTTTCTGGGGATCCGGATTGTTGAAAGATTCTATTTTACTTTCAGGATTTGGGCTTTTAATTTATTCATTTACCCTTCTATTAAAAAATGGAATCAATCTAATAAGGTTTATAATGTTTACGATAGGATTATTAATTCTTACAGTAACTAAAACCTACGTTATAGCTATTATATTGCCCGGTTTATTTGCCTGGTGGATAACAAAGCATAGCAATACACGAACGGTTATTCTTACATTCCTATTTGTATACAGTTTATATTTTTTCGTTGCTTTTAATCTTTATCGTTTTAATCCGGATTATAATATTGCTGCATTAATTTTCTATAAACAGAAAAATTTTATTGATTTTGGAACTATTCACCATGCGTCAATGATTTCCTTTCCAATTATTGAGTGCAGTGCAATGTCAATTTTAAAAAACTCTCCGATGGCATTTTGCAATACCTTATTCAGGCCTTTTTTAACAGATGTTCATGGAAATCCGATGATATTATTATCTGCAATGGAAAATATAATGATCATATTTTTAATTATTGTTTGTTTAATTTCAGCAAGAAAAATAAAAATAGATCCAATTGTAATTTTCAATATCCTGTTTATCATATTACTCTTCGTTTTGATAGGAATGATTTCTCCGGTTTTAGGTGCTATTGTCCGTTATCGAATTGTTGCACTTCCATGTTTAATGTTTGTTCTCATATATTTTTACGATAGAGAAAAACTTTTGAAGAGATTATCCTTTTTCCTGCCAAAAAAATAAAAAAGACAGTGCATAGGAATATCTTTTTACATTTGTTCGGTTAACTTTATTTACTCAAACATTTTGAAATTTATAAGAAATTAAAAAAGGTACCTGTAAATCTTCAACGACTTTATGAATCTATTTCGTAAAAAAACAGTAGCAAAAATAATGGAGCAGGCTTCAGCGGAAGAAAAACATTCGCTGGCAAAGCATCTGGGCGTGCGTGACCTCACCGCTTTTGGTATTGCTGCCATTGTTGGCGCGGGGATATTTAGTACCATTGGAAATGCAAGTGCAAATGGTGGTCCCGGAGTCGTTCTACTTTTTATTTTTACTGCGGTTGCCTGCAGTTTTGCAGCCTTTGCCTATGCAGAGTTTGCCTCTCTTGTTCCGGTATCCGGTAGTGCTTATACGTATAGTTATGTTGCTTTTGGAGAGTTAATGGCATGGATTATCGGTTGGGCATTGATAATGGAATACGCCATTGGAAATATTACAGTTGCAATTTCATGGTCTGATTATTTTACCGGATTGCTTGAGAGTGGCGGACTGCATCTTCCTGAATGGATGACGATGGATTTTCTTACTGCAATGAAAGGTCATACCAAAGCAGAAATCCTAATGGCAAGTGGTAAACTTTTCGAAAATCTCGATCCATCCCTTCAAATCGCTTTTAATGCCTGGCAATATTCGCCTGTAGTTTTCGGCTTACACATAGTGGCTGATTTACCTGCACTGTTAATAATTTTTCTAATCACATGGCTTGTTTATCGTGGCATTCGAGAATCAAAAAATGCCGGGAATATTATGGTGATCATTAAGGTTGCAGTTGTATTACTCGTTATTATTGTCGGTTCATTTTATGTAAACACCGATAATTGGCATCCCTTTTTACCGAATGGAATTTCAGGTGTATTAAAAGGAGTATCTGCCGTATTTTTTGCTTACATAGGTTTTGATGCAATTAGTACTACAGCTGAAGAATGTAAAAATCCACAACGTGATCTTCCTAGAGGAATGATGTGGGCACTTATCATTTGTACAATCCTTTATGTAACAATCGCTTTGGTATTAACCGGAATGGTAAAATACAGCGATCTTGCTGTGGGTGATCCTTTGGCATTTGTATTTCAAAAGTTGAATATGAAATGGCTCAGCGGCATAATTGCCGTTAGTGCCATTGTTGCTATGGCCAGTGTACTCTTAGTATTTCAGCTAGGTCAACCAAGAATCTGGATGAGTATGAGCCGCGATGGTTTACTTCCCAAAAAATTTTCTACCATTCATCCAAAATATAAAACTCCTTCTTTTGCAACTATCGTCACCGGTTTTGTTGTTGCCATTCCCGCATTGTTCTTAAACCTTACCATGGTAACCGACCTTTGCAGCATTGGTACATTGTTCGCTTTTGTATTGGTCTGCGCCGGTGTTTTACGAATGGATATGATAAAAGACGGCCCTAAAGGAAAATTCAGAACACCTTTTATCAATTCCAAATATTTTATGATCCCATTGGTTATCCTTGCAATAATCCTGAGTTTTAAATACAATAAAGAAAGTACTGTTAGTTTTTTAGCCAATGAAACGATTATGGTGAGTCAGAATGATTTTGTAGGCCGGTTAACAAAAGATGAACTTTCAATAGTAAGAGGAAAAACTATTGCAACCGATAAGGTAGCTTTTGCAGCCGAAAATTCAGACCTCGATGCTTATATAAAAAGTCTTGATGAAATCCATTACGAAGCATTCGTAAACAGTTTATCAATTTCTTCAGATAAAAAAACGAGCAGTGGATGGAGCCTTTTCAAACATAAAATGCCTACGTGGATATTTATTTTGACAGCACTTGTACTCACTTATTATTCTGTCACAAAAAATCTTTCTTTGATTCCATTGCTTGGACTTATTTCCTGTCTTTATATGATGAGTGAATTAGGAATAAATAATTGGATCGGATTTACTATATGGCTTTTAACAGGGTTGGTTATTTATTTCACTTTTAGTTATAAAAACAGTAAACTCAATGTTATTGAAAATTGAAGATTGAAAAATTTATTTAACAAATGAATAGGAAAAAAATTGTCTTTATTACCGGTGCTACTTCCGGATTTGGGAAAGCGATTGCATATATATTCGCTAAACATGGATATGATTTAATTTTAAACGGAAGACGTGAAGACCGGTTAAAAATCATCGAAAAAGAATTAACTGATCTTTATAATACCAAAGTAATTTCACTTGCTTTTGATGTTCGGGATAGCGAAAAAGTAGCCAAAGAGATTAACGGTCTTCCTTCTGATTCAAAAAAAATTGATATACTGGTAAACAATGCCGGGCTTGCAGCAGGTTTTTCAACCATTCAGGAAGGAGATATTAACGACTGGAATACAATGATCGATACGAATATAAAAGGATTACTTTATGTATCGAGAATTATTATGCCGTTTATGATTGCCAATAAAAACGGACATATAATCAACATAGGATCGATTGCCGGTAAAGAAGCTTATCTAAGAGGAAATATTTATTGCGCTACCAAATTTGCTGTTGATGCATTAACAAAAAGTATGCGCATCGATTTATTAGAACATGGTATAAAAGTAACGTCTATTGATCCTGGCGCGGCTGATACGGAGTTTTCACTCGTTCGTTTTAATGGTGATGCCGAACGTGCAAAAAAACCTTATGAAGGTTACGAACCATTGCATGCAGATGACATCGCAGATATAGTTTTTTTTGCAGCCAGCCGCCCACCACATGTTGTATTGAATGATATTGTTGTTACTCCGCTTGCTCAAGCCAATACATCGTATATGTATAAAAAACCTTCCTGAGCAATATGTCGAGGCACAAAAGATCTCCGTTTATTGTTATTTCTTCGTTGATAACGGGAATATTACTTTGGCTCTCATGGCCTGAAAGAGGATTCACTCCTCTGATTTTTATTGCCTGGGTTCCACTTTTATTTGCTGAATATAATTTTTCTTCAAATCATAAAAAAGGTAAAGGCTATAGAATGTTTGGTAACTTTTTTTTAGCCTTATTGATATGGAATTCTTTAACTTCCTGGTGGATATATTTTGCCAGTGATGTTGGTAGTTTTGTAGCCATTGCATTCAACTCGCTGTTAATGACTATCGTTTGGCAGCTATTTTTTATATTAAAAAGAAAACATGGTTCAGCGGCCGGCTATGTTTCTCTTGTAATTTTTTGGATTGCTTTCGAATACCTGCATCTAAACTGGGAGATTAGCTGGCCATGGCTAACATTAGGAAATGTTTTTGCAACACATCCTGAATGGATACAATGGTATGAATACACCGGAGCACTCGGTGGATCTGCCTGGGTATTAATTATTAACTTGGTCATCTTTCAGCTACTGAAAAATTTATGGTATCAGGATCTTCTTTTACGAATCAGGAAAATAAACGTATTTCTTATTTCATTTATCATCTTCGCCCTGCTTGCAAGTCCGCTGATATTGTCTTTGTATCTTTATTACAATCATACTGAAAAAGGCGAAGCAGTAAATGTCGTAGTTCTTCAACCAAACATTGACCCCTACAATGAAAAATTTAATGGCACAGGCAAAGATCAACTCGCAGCAATTTTGCGTTTGGCATCAACTGTAACCGACAGTGGTACGGATTATTGTTTGGGTCCCGAAACTGCAATTCCGGAAGGTATAAGAGAAGAACAAATAGAAAGCGATCCAACGGTCAAAACTATTCAAACTGTCATTTCAAATTACCCTAAGTTAAATATGATACTTGGCCTCACAACTTTTAAAGCATATTCTGATGAAGATGTAATTCCACTGACAGCCAGGAAATCGAGTGAAGCACATAAGTATTACGATGTTTTTAATTCAGCCATGTTGCTTACAGGAAAAGAATTTCCACAACTGTATCATAAAAGTCGTCTGGTACCCGGAGTAGAAAAAATGCCTTACCCGAAAATATTCGGCTTCCTTGAAGATTATGCAATTAAATTAGGAGGAACTTCCGGTAGTTTAGGAGTACAATCTAACCGTAGTTGTTTCATTGCAAACGACGGAACAAAAATAGCTCCAGCCATTTGTTATGAATCCATCTATGGAGAATTTATGAGTGCATATATGCGCGACACAGCACAATTAATTTCCGTTATTACCAATGATGGCTGGTGGGGAAATACACCCGGATACCGTCAGCATATGAATTATGCCCGATTACTTTCCATCGAATTTCGGAAAAGTGTCGCACGTTCTGCAAATACCGGCATATCGTGTTTCATCAACCAAAGAGGAGATGTTTTACAACAAACTTCATGGTGGAAAGAAGATGCTCTTAAAGGAACACTTTTTAAAAATAAAATTATAACCTTCTATGCAAAACATGGAGATTACATTGGCTTTGTGTGTGCTTTTCTGGCTGTAACGCTGATAATTTATTTAATCTTCAGGAGGATTATTCATTGGTTTTAAAATAAGAGTCAAGAAGCAAGAGACTAAAATCTAAAGACTAGAAATTAGGAATTAACGTCTAGGGAAAAATTGTCAACTTTTGAGTTTAAGCTTTTTATTTCCATTTGATTTTTTTATTTTCTGTTAAAATTTATTAAATCGGAACTTGCTAATTAATTCACATTTCTTTTCGGATTATTTTAACAGGTGGAAATGAAATTATAAATTTGCAAGATTCAGAAAGGTAATCAGCAATAAATCAGGAAAATGGACTCATTTGATGTCATAGTAATAGGCTCCGGGCCGGGTGGATATGTGGCAGCTATTCGTTGCGCGCAGTTAGGCATGAAGACTGCCATCATTGAAAAATATCAGCAGCTTGGAGGTACTTGCACCAATGTTGGCTGTATTCCATCAAAAGCATTACTTGATTCTTCCGAACATTTTTACAATGCTTCGCACAATTTTAAAACGCATGGAATTGAACTGAAAGATTTGCAAGTGAACCTTGGACAAATGATTGCCAGAAAAGAATCCGTCGTTAAACAAAACAATGATGGCATTAATTTTCTGATGAAAAAAAATAAAATTACTGTCTATACCGGTAAAGCTTCATTTGTAAATTCAGAAATAATTTCCATTCAAGGAGAAATGAAAACTGAAATCACTTCTAAAAATATAATCATCGCTACAGGATCGAAACCTTCAACATTAAAAGGAATTACTGTAGATAAAAAAAGAATAATTACCTCAACAGAAGCATTAAAATTTTCTGAAATACCTAAACATCTTATTATTATCGGAGGCGGTGTCATTGGTTTGGAGCTTGGTTCTGTGTATGCTCGATTAGGATCTAAAATATCCATTTTGGAATTTACCGATTCCATCATCGGTACAATGGACCGGTCGCTTGGAAAAGAATTGCAAAAAGTTTTACATAAAGAAGGTTTTGAATTTTATTTGAATCATAAAGTAACATCTGCAACAACAACAGGGAAAACCGTAAATGTAAAAGCTGAAAACAAAGAGGGAAAAATAATTTCCTTCGATGGTGATTATTGTTTGCTTAGTACAGGACGTAGTCCCTATACAGAAAACCTTGGACTTGAAAATGCAGGACTCAAAACCGATGAAAGTGGGCGAATACCTGTAAATGAAAACCTCCAAACATCTGTAAAAGGAATTTATGCCATTGGTGATGTAATAAAAGGTGCCATGCTTGCACACAAAGCTGAAGAAGAAGCAATATTTGTTTCGGAAATAATTGCCGGACAAAAACCGCACATCAATTATTTACTCATTCCCGTAGTCGTTTATACCTGGCCGGAAGTTGCAGCAGTTGGTTTTACGGAAGAAGAATTAAAAGCTAATAAGAGAGAATATAAATCCGGTTCATTTCCTTTCAAAGCCAGTGGTCGTGCACGAGCGAGTATGGAAATAGATGGTTTCGTAAAAGTATTGGCCGATAATAAAACGGATGAAATACTTGGTGTGCATATGATTGGACCTCGTGCAGCTGATATGATTGCAGAAGCCGTTGTTGCCATGGAATACCGGGCTTCAGCTGAGGATATTGCCAGAATGAGTCATGCGCACCCCACGTATACGGAAGTATTTAAAGAAGCATGTTTAATGGCAACAGCAAACAGAGCTATACATTTATAATTGAAGATTGAAGAATAGTGATAATAAATTTTCACTCTTCAATTTTCAATAGAAAACTTTTACTAATGAAAACCGGAATTCTACTTGTCAACCTCGGTACACCCGACAGTCCGTCGACGCCGGATGTGCGAAAGTATTTGAGGGAGTTTTTAAACGATCCAAGAGTGATTGATATTCCAGCACTTTCACGCTGGTTGTTAGTTAATATGATCATTGTTCCTTTTCGTTCGCCGAAATCGGCCAAACTTTATTCGGAAATCTGGCGAAAAGATGGTGTATCACCCCTACTCTATTACAGTCTCAAACAACAAAGTGCTTTACAACAATTACTAGGTAACGACTACGTCGTCGAATTAGCGATGCGTTATCAGTCGCCATCGATTGAAACTGCATTAATTAAATTCAAAAAACCGGAATTTAAAAAAATAAAAATATTTCCATTATTTCCTCAATATGCATCTGCTTCTACAGGATCTGTTGTAGAAAAAGTTATGGATATAGTAAGTAAATGGGAAGTAATACCGGAAATTGAATTTATAGGAAGTTTTTGTAATGACGAGGGTTTTATTGATTCATTTGTTGAATGCGGAAAAAAATATAATCATGCGGCCTATGATCATGTACTTTTCAGCTTTCATGGTTTGCCGGAGAGGCAAATTAAAAAAGCGGATTGCAATAATTATTGCTTAAAGGAAAATTGTTGTTCTTCATTGAATGAAAAAAATGCATTGTGCTACCGTGCGCAATGTTTTTCGACAGCACGCCTTATAGCTCAACAATTAAATATTCCTGAAGAAAAATATACGATCAGTTTTCAATCTAGGCTTGGAAAAGATCCGTGGATTAAACCCTATTCCGATTTTATAATTACGGACCGTGCAAAAGCGGGTGATAAAAAATTATTAATCTTCGCTCCTGCTTTTGTTAGCGATTGCCTTGAAACACTATATGAAATTAGTGTAGAATACGATGAGCTTTTTAAAATAAATGGCGGAGAAAAAGTTGACCTTGTAGAAAGCCTGAATGATTCGGTGAGATGGATTGAGGCAATGAGAAAAATAGTACTCCGCACGGGTGGCCCGGCGTAGCCTAAAACGTGAAATAATGCAACGTAGTTGCGCCAAGATCCTCGGCGTAGTCTAAAGCAAGCAACACAATTGGGTTAATATCACAAACTCACCTTTACTTGACTACGCTGCGAACCTTACTCCGCTCGGCGTAGTCTAAAGCAAGCAACACAATTGGGTTAATATCACAAACTCACCTTTGCTTGACTACGCTGCGAACCTTACCTCAACTTCCGCTCGGCGATTTCTGAAGGGAGTAATAATGCGGCGTAGTCACGCAAAGATGGGTTTATACAAATTAAATATTTTTTTACTTGCGCTAGACTACACCGAGCGG
>JANLOW010000029.1:0-14308 GCA_031366785.1 Bacteroidota bacterium
ATTTTTTAATTGCAATATTGCGAGACTGATGTTAAATCTTCTACGCAAATCATACAGTGGACTTTCCCGTGAAACCTGGATATTAGCGTTAGTGACACTCGTTAATCGAAGTGGAATGATGGTTCTTCCATTTCTGACAATCTATCTAACGAGTGCCAGAAATTTTACAGTTGCTCAAGCCGGAATAATATCTGCTTTCTTTGGACTCGGAAGCATGGTTGGTTCGTACAGCGGTGGTTGGCTGAGCGACCGATTCGGTTATTTCAGCGTACAACTTGCGAGTCTTGTACTTGGCGGCTTTTCATGTGTTTGTCTCGCCTGGCTAACGAGTTTTGAAGCACTTTGCATTGGAATGTTAATCACTAGCTCCTTACTGGATCTTCTTCGTCCTGCTTTATCAGCAGCTATAAGCTCATTCGCAAAGGCAGAAAATATCACGCGTTCATTTTCACTAATACGGATGGCAATCAATTTGGGAGCAGGAATTGGTCCGGCTGCGGCAGGAATTCTGGCTGGATATTCTTTTCAATTGATTTTTGTTGGTGATGGAATTACCAGTATTGCGGCAGGAATTGTTTTGTATTTTTATTTTCATAAAAAAATTAAAGCGGCGAGATTTACAAAAAAAGGAATTGCAACAAAGCCGTCGCCGCTTCGGAGTAAATCATTTATTCTTTTCCTTATACTATGCATGTTCTATGCGATTATATTTTTCCAATTATTTTGTACCCTGCCCTTGTATTATGATCAGGTTCATCACTTGTTGAAGAAACAAACAGGCTATCTGATCGCTTTAAACGGACTGATCGTATTTCTTTTTGAAATGATGCTCGTATTTAAATTGGAAAATGCTGTTCATCCTAAAAAGATTATTATTGTCGGCGTCATATTAAGCGGAATAGGCTTGGTTATGCTTAATTTTTTTCATTCGGGATATATATTAATCCTTTCAATGATTATACTGAGTTTTTCAGAAATTTTTGCAATGCCGTTTATGATGACTGTTGCAGTTTCACAAGCGGACTCTAGTAATCGGGGTATTTTTACAGGTATCTATTCAACAGCCTGGTCAGCAGCTTTTGTTCTTGCTCCGATAATTGGAACAGGAATAGTTACTCATTTTGGATTTAATATTTTATGGTGGACAATGGGTGGACTTTCAATAATTACATTATGCGGAATGTGGTTGGTAGTACCGAAAGTTTACAGAATAATTGAACCTCCGATGCCTGCATAATAAATAACTTTCATTTTTCTCAAATGATAATTATAATCACGATTTGAAGTATTAATAAAAACTAAATTATTTTTAGAAAGAAATACATAAAAAACTACTTATGAATTTTAAATAATAAATAAGACTGTTTATGTTAAGAAAACGAATTAAAAAACAATTTAAAGTGTCTCAATTAATGTTAACAATTCGGCTCTGGATTTTTCAAGTCGCATTTCAATGCGTGATAATAATTCTTCTTCTTTCCCTTTTATAAAATCCATATTAATCTTTCTCAACTTTGGAAAACGATTTATAAGTTTTTCTGAAATGTCAACCCAACCGGTTTCGATATTTTCTCTTTTCATTTTAAAAAGTTTAGATTACCAATGTACGATTTAAAAACGCAGTATCCTTGAGAATCAGAAAATATAAAAACTAAGTATACGGAAAGTGAATTATAAGAAGGAATTTCAACTATTGAGCTTGGCTTGCGTTTCGTTTATTTTCTGCAAAAAGTAATAAAGTCTGTAGACGGAATTTTTGTAATCCCAAGTTGGCGTAACATGGTAACAATCTGTCCTCGATGATATGTGCTGTGATTCATGCAGTGATGAACAGATTCCCACATTGGATTTGAAAATATTTTTCCCTCTACGTTTTTATAAGTAAACAATTCGGATAATTTTTCAACATTTAATTTTTCAACAAATTCAATAAATAACTTATCAATTAAAAGTATTTTTTCTTTTGCTTCAAAAAATGTTCCGTTAAAATTTTTGCTTGGCCAATTATTCAATGATTCTCCCGTAAGTCTTTTAAGCCAAATAAATTCTGCATCCCAAAGATGATAAACTGTTTTTCGTAAAGATGGGAAACTACTGATGATTTCTTTATCGAGCATTTTATCTGTCATTTCTTTTTCAATGACAGAAAGTAATAGTTCGTTAGCCCAATAATTATATTGAGTGTAAATAAGTAATGTTTTCATCTGGAATCCTATACTAATTTGCTATTGCCAATAAATTATCCCATTCATCCTGATTCTTGATACCCGATTCTAATTTACTGAAACATTCTGTTGTACCATCAACTCTTCAATTTCATCAACTTCAATTGGAATAGAAGCCATCAAATCAACCGGACCTTTTTCTGTAATAAGAATATCATTTTCAATTCTTATACCCAAACCTTCTTCAGGTATGTAAATTCCCGGCTCACACGTAAAGACCATGCCTGCCTGAATTGGGAGATAACGATTTCCGATATCATGAACATCCAGTCCTAAAAAATGTGATGTGCCATGCATGAAATATTTTTTGTAGAGTGGTTGTTTTGGATCTTGTTTTAAAACTTCTGTCTTATCTAATAGTTTTAAGCCAATCAATTCCTGCTCCATTATTTTTCCAACTTCTTCCTGGTATTTCGGAATAGTATTTCCAACAACTAACATTTTCGTTGCTGCCCTCATAACCCGAAGTACTGCATTGTAAACGTCACGTTGCCGTGAAGTAAATTTTCCATTCACAGGAATACTTCGCGTAAGATCTGCCGCGTAATTAGCATACTCGGCTCCAAAATCAAGAAGAATAACTTCTCCATCTTTACATTCTTTATTATTTTCATTGTAATGCAAAACACATGCACTGGCACCACTCGCAATTATCGGATAATAGGCGTGACCGCTGGCCCGGTTACGAATAAACGAATGAATGATCCCCGCTTCTATTTCATATTCCATTACGCCTGGACGAGTGATTTGTAAAACTCTCTTGAATGCTTTGTTTGTTATTTCACATGCCTGGCTAATGAGTTTAATTTCGGTTTCAGATTTAATGGCTCGTAAATTTGCCATAATAGTGCCTGATCGTTCGTATTGATGATTCGGATATTTGCTTTTTAGTTCATTAGCTTTTCTTTCATCACGATAAATAACTTCGGTAACAAACCGATCATTTTCATTCAGGTTGATGTAAACATTGCTCGTATGATGCATAAGCACAGGCAAAATAGCAGCCATGTCATCCGTCCAATAAACATTCTGAATGCCGCTTGCAGTGCGGGCCTCCTCTTTAGTGTATTTATGTCCTTCCCAAACAGCGATATGTTCGTTCGTTTTTCTTAAAAATAACATCTCACGATATTCCGGTACGGGATGATCGGTCGCAATAATTAAAACAGTTTGCTCCTGGTCGATTCCTGTTAGCCAAAAAAGATCGGATTGCTGACGAAACGGGTAATTCTGATCACCGTTGCGTGGCATTTCATCATTCGAATGAAATATTGCAATTGATTCGGAAAGTAATTGAGAAGTAAATTTTTTTCTGTTCTCGATAAATAGGTTGTTGTCGATTGGAAAGTATTTCATAGTCAATTTTGTTGTTGGGTAAAAATAAGAAAAATGCTGTAGAAAACAATATACAAAAACAAGGATCAATCATGATAGCTATAGTAAAAGGGGCCGGAATTTTCAAAATTAATTATAATTGAATCAAAATTTATTCTTCATCGGTTGTTGGCGGGT
The DNA here is from genome assembly GCA_031366785.1 of Bacteroidota bacterium. Lineage (GTDB taxonomy): Bacteria > Bacteroidota > Bacteroidia > AKYH767-A > 2013-40CM-41-45 > JADKIH01. The sequence goes on from JANLOW010000029.1 coordinate 3,738, forward strand.
ATCAGGCATTTTTGGTTATTATAGCTTCTTTTGTATTAGCCCTGACTTAATAAGCGACAAAAGGATGTGTTACTAACCAGTATTTTTCGGGACTGCTCAATTGCCAAAATGATTTCAAAACATTTTGTGCGTTTGAATAATATATAGATAAAAATAAAGAAAAAACTTAAATAAAGAACCGCATATCCTAAATATAAAGATTCAAATATAAAAACAGAATACCGAACTTCCATGAATCAATTTTGATAATAATAAATTTTTTAGATGTGTTTCATTAATGTAAAAGTTCTTTACTTTGCATGTATATGAAAAAAAGAATTTTATTTTCTGTGGTATTAATTTATTTTATTGCAGCATGCCGTAGCACTCATTATCTGTCGTTAACTGATGACCAACTAAAAGGTAATCTAAAAAAGCATATCATAAAACTTGCATCCGAAGCGTTTGAAGGAAGAGAAACAGGAATGCCCGGAGAAAAAAAAGCTTCAGACTACATCATTAAAGAATTTAAGAAAAAAGGTCTCAAACCATATGGGAACGATGGATTCTTGCAGGAATTTAATTTTACTGCCGGAGCAGAAAATGGTCCTAGTACTCAACTGTTAATTAATTCTACAATCTATAAAACCGGAAATGATTTTTTTACTCTTCCTTATTCATCAAATGGTGTTGTTACCGGTTATATTACAAAAGTACAATATGGAATTACGGACATAAAAAATAACAGAGATGATTACAAAGGAAAAATAAATATTTCAAAAAAAATATTTTTAATTGAAACCGGCACCCCAGATGGCAATGATCCTCATGGAAAATTCGGCGATTGGACAGATTTAAGAAAAAAAATCGATTTGGCTGTTACACATGGCGCCTCAGCAGTAATTTTCATCAATAGTGATACGATAACTGAAGACCCGAAACAAGATTGGAAAAATCATACAACCCAATCATCAATACCGGTAATTTTTGCCAAGAAAAATGTTGCTCGAGTTCTTAAAGACAGTGTAATAACAAATTGTACAATTGGTGTTGAAATTATAAAAATAGAAAGAAAAGGTCATAATGTTATTGGTTTTATAAATAATAAATCATCAAACACTGTTGTAATTGGTGCCCACTATGATCACTTGGGTTATGGCGATGAAGGATCCTTATACCGTGGAGCACCCGCTATACACAATGGTGCAGATGATAATGCAAGTGGAACTGCAGCGTTAATTGAACTAGCTGGTTTTGTAAAAAATTCTTCTCTTAAAAAAAATAATTATCTCTTCATCGCTTTCAGTGGAGAAGAAAAAGGTTTATTAGGGTCCAATTATTTCGTTAAACATCCAATACTTGATCTTAAAAGTATAAACTATATGATTAATATGGATATGCTTGGCAGATTGAAGCCTGATGAAAAAGTTTTAATCATAAATGGAATTGGAACTACCGGACGCTGGAAAGGAATTCTTGATTCATGTAAAGTTGATTCCCTAAAAATAAAAGAAACTGAATCAGGGGTTGGGCCAAGTGATCATACCTCTTTTTATCTGCAGAATATTCCTGTGCTGCATTTTTTTAGTGGAACACACAGCGACTATCATAAGCCAACGGATGATGAAGATAAAATAAACTACGATGGTGAAATGATGATTGTAAAAATGCTTAAGAATTTATTGACTCGTCTCGATGGGCAAGGAAAATTACCTTTTGTAAAAACTAAAGATGAAAATAACGAAGATGCTCCTAAATTTAAAGTTACACTCGGCGTTGTACCTGATTATGCTTTTGATGGTGAAGGTATGCGCATTGACGGAGTTAGTGACGGAAAGCCTGCATCGAAGGCTGGTTTGCAACCGGGCGATGTGGTGTTGCAGCTTGGAGAGTATAAAGTTTTGGACATGATGAGTTATATGAAGGCTTTGGGGAAATTCAATAAGGGAGATACAACGAAAGTGAAAGTGAAGAGGAATAATGAAGTGATAGAAAAGAATATTACTTTCTGATTTTTTTCGCGCAGAGCTCGCTGAGAGCGCTGAGGTGACAACACTTATATAATAATACTTTCTTAGTTTTTTCCTCGGAGCAGTAATTCAATCTCTGCGTACTCCGCGAACTCTGCGCGACAATGATTCAATTCTGGTTGTGAACACAACTTACAAATTTGTAATTTATCTTTCGAGCGGGTTGAACGGGATTTTACGCTCCATTTTTTTCGAGCAGAGTTCGCGAAGTACGCAGAGGTTTCATTAGTTTAAAATCCTCATTTTGTTGATTTTATAATTGGAATAATAATTCAATTTTTGCGTGCTTAGCGAACTGTGCTTGAAAATTAATTCACTATGACTGAAAATGAGATTTCTGAAACCTTAATTGGTATTTGTATTAAGATTCATAAAATTTTTGGACCCGGTTTGCTTGAATCCGTTTATGAAGAAGCAATCTGTTTAGAATTGTTAAAAAGAAATATTCCTTTTACCCGGCAACAAGGTATTAAGGTTGACTATGAAGGCGTAACAATGAATATTGGTTTTAGAGCCGATATTATAATAGATAAAAAAGTTATCCTCGAAATAAAATCAATCGAAACAATAGTTCCATTACATAAAAAGATTCTTTTAACATATTTAAGATTGACGGGAATAAAATTGGGACTTATTACAAATTTTAATGTTAATTTACTAAAAGAAGGTATCTTTCGGCTTGTAAATAACTTATAAATGTCGAAACCCGTAATTGCAGTTATTGGTGGTGGAAGTTGGGCAACCGCTCTGGTGAAAATTTTTTCAAATAATGTGGATACGATCCATTGGTGGGTACGCACTGTTGATACCGCTGATTTTATCGGTAAGTATCGGCACAATCCAAATTATCTGAGTGATGTTGAGATAAATCTCGAAAAGGTTAGCATAAGTAATGATCTTACAAAAACAATAGCTAGCTCTGATATAATTATTCTCGCTGTTCCTTCTGCTTTCTTAAAACCCACACTGGAAAAAATAAAAGCAGACGATTTTAAAAATAAAACTGTTTTTTCTGCAATCAAAGGAATTATTCCAGATGACTTACTAATAATTGGTGATTATCTACGTCAAAAATTAAGTATCCCATTAAACAAAATTGGCGTTATCACCGGTCCTTGTCATGCAGAAGAGGTTGCAATGGAGAGATTATCTTATCTGACAATTGCTTCAACGGATACTGTCACTGCAACGACTCTGGCAACATTGATGAATTGCAGATATATAAAAACATTAGTGAGTGATGATATTTATGGTACAGAATATTCAGCTGTATTGAAAAACGTAATTGCAATTGCCAGCGGTATTTGTCATGGTGTTGGGTACGGAGATAATTTTCAAGCAGTTTTAATTTCAAATGCCATAAGGGAGATTAATCGTTTTGTTTCTGCTGTTCATCCTATTTCCCGTGATATTAATGATTCTGCATATTTGGGTGATTTGCTTGTTACTGCTTACTCATCGTTTAGTCGAAACAGAATGTTTGGAACGATGATAGGAAAAGGTTATTCCGTAAAATTTGCACAGCTGGAAATGAATATGATTGCCGAAGGATATTATGCGACAAATTGTATTTATGAATTAAATAAAAAATATAATATTCATATGCCGATAACTTCCGCTGTTTATCATGTGCTTTACGAAAAGATAGCTCCGCGTATTGAAATGAAGTTGTTGAGTGATCAGTTGTCGTAAAATAGTGTTTTATTTAATACCTTCCTTAAAAAATTATCAAACTATTTTTTTAGCAACTTTTAAATAATTAAACTAAAATCAGGAGTTAATTTCTTTAAATGAAATGATCCTATAAATAAATTGATAAAATAAAGCATAAGTTTGCTTTCCTTTATTTCATATGATTTTTATTAACCGGATGAAGAAAATTTTTGTAGATAAATAATTCCATGTTAAAATTTATTTATTAAAATAACAAAATACGATTTTTGCTTTTACTTTTCCAATTATTTCTGTTAGGTTTTCAATCGTTGCTTCTTTTATTTTTATCACGGATTTAAAATGTAGTAATAGTGTTTGTGCTGTTGCATCACCAATTCCATTTATTTCGGATAACTCAGTTTTAACTACTCCTTTACTTCTGCGATTTCGGTGATGGGTAATACCAAAACGATGTACTTCATCGCGCAAGTGCTGAATAATTCGAAGAGTTTCGCTTTTCTTATCGATATATAATGGTGCAGAATCACCTGGATAATAAATTTCTTCCAGTTTCTTTGCAATACCTATGATTGGAATTTTTCCATTTAAATCTAGTTTTTCGAGGCTATTAATAGCGGAACTTAGCTGGCCTTTACCTCCGTCGATAACAATTAAATCCGGTAGAGGCTGGGCTTCATCAAGCATTCTTTTATAACGACGAAAAATTACTTCTTCCATTGTGGCGAAATCATCCGGCCCTTCTACCGTTTTAATATTATAATGCCGATATTCTTTTTTCGAAGGTTTTCCATTTCGAAAAACGCTCATTGCAGCTACAGGATATGCGCCCTGTATATTAGAATTGTCAAAGCATTCAATGTGCCGGGGTAATGTTTTAAGGCGAAGATCTTTTTTCATCTTCTCCATAAGTCGTAAAACTCTGTTCTCCGGGTTTATTCTTTCATCCTGTAAATCACGTTCGCGAATATAGTTTCTAACATTACTTTCAGAAAGTGTGAGTAAATGTTTTTTGTCGCCTATTTTAGGAACAGTAAAAATAACATTTTCAAATGCAAGTGTCATTTCAAAAGGCACTAAAATTTCATTGGCATCGCTATGAAACCGGTTTCGCAAGTCTGCAATGGCAAGTTCCAAAAGTTCTTCCTTTGTTTCGTCAAGCTTCTTTCTTATTTCTAGAGTATGACCCTGTACGATGGCGCCATTCATTATGCGTAAAAAATTTACAAATGCTGAGTCCTCTTCTGTTATTATTGAAAAGACATCTGTATTGTGTATATCCGGGTTAACGACAACTGATTTCGATTTGAATTTTTCCAACATTTCAATTTTTTCCTTCACCGACTGCGCATCTTCGAAATTAAATTCCGCCGAAAATTTATTCATTAATGGCTTTAAATGCTGTATAACCATGTTGATATTTCCTTTTAATATCAACTTGATTTCTTTAATGGACTGATCATAATCTTCACGTGATTGTAATCCTTCGCATGGGCCTTTACAATTACCGATATGATATTCGAGGCAGACCTTAAATTTTTTCTTCTTTATATTTTCTTCTGTTAAATTTAAATTGCAGGTACGAAGTTTATAAAGTTGACCGATAAGCTCAAGTAGTGTATTGATCATTCTAACAGGAGTAAAAGGCCCAAAATATTCTGAACCGTCTCTGATCATTTTACGGGTTGAAAAAATTCGTGGGAATGGTTCGTTCTTAATACAAATCCAGGGATATGTTTTATCGTCTTTAAGATTGACATTGTACCTTGGCTGATGTTTTTTAATAAGACTATTCTCCAACAGAAGAGCATCCATTTCCGAGTCAACAACAATTGTACGAACATCGACGATTTTTCGAACCATCACCTTTGTTTTACCATTCACGTTTGCATCGTCTCTGAAATAAGACATAACCCGCTTCTTGAGGGATTTCGCTTTGCCGATGTATAATAGTTTACTATCCTTATCGTAGAATTGATAAACTCCGGGGCTGTCTGGTAAAACGGAGATTATAGAATCTAAATTAGTGGACATGGGAAGGATAAAAGGACGAAGGGGTGTTTAATATTTCGTGCAAAGGACGCAAAGAAATGAATAGAGCATGTAGAGAAAACAATTACTTTGCTAACATTATTTATTTATTGTTCCCTTTGTGTGATATTTTTAAACTCTTTACAATCCGTAAAGCGCAATCATATAAGCCATAGCCGACATTGCGGCAGAGCCAAGTAAAAGTTCGCGTTTATTTACCTTGTCAAAAGTATCGGTAGCTGCATGATGGTAATCAAAATATCTCTGTGAATTAACTTCGAGACCCATGCAAGGGACATCCAACTTTTCAAGGGGCGATATATCGGCGCCATCACCTTCATTCGAAAAATTATAAACAAAATAAGGAAGAAATAAAGGAGCCCATTTTTGAATTTTGGCTTTCTTTTCATCCTTCATATTTAAACCAAATCCTATTGGAAGAAACCCTCCTGCATCGCTTTCCATCGCCGCAACATGTTTTTCTTTTTTTAATTCAGCAATTGCAGCATATGTTTTTCCTCCACGTAATCCATTTTCCTCATTCATAAATGCAATTGCTCTAACAGTTCTTTTTGGTTTTATGTTTGCGGCTTTCAATGTTCGAAGTATTTCAATACACTGAACAACTCCGGCGCCATCATCGTGAGCACCGGTACCCAAATCCCAGGAATCGAGGTGGCCGCCAATAGCGATATATTCATTTGGAAACTCCTCCCCTTTGATTTCACCAATTACATTATAAGAAAGTATACTATCGAGAAAATGACATTCTTGTTTAAAGAAAAATTTTGTGGAATTATTTGCATGTAAAATTTTACTTAACAAATCTGCGGCATTGGTACTTATTGCACAGCATGGAACTTGCGGCAAAGAATCATTATAATGCATCGCGCCGGTATGTGGAAAATTGTCGGAGGCATTTGTCATTGAACGGCATACAGTTGCAATTGCTCCGTAACGCGCCGCTTCGCTGGGACCCGCCCAACGATATCCTACGGCTTCACCATATGCTTGAAATGTATTTTGAAAAGATTCTTTGAAAGGATGATTGTAGAAAACAATTTTACCTTTAATCTTTTCTTTACCCAATTTTACAAGCTGTGAGAAATCATTAATCTCTATAACTTGTGCACTGATACCTTCTTTGGGTGTAGAAATAGAATTTCCAAGTGCACAAATAGGTACGGCTGATTTATTTCCGTTTGCTTCAAGGATATATGCATTTTCTTTTGAGCCTCTTACCCAATGTGGAACCATTACCGGTTGAAGATAAACGGTATCCGCTCCTGCTTCAATCATTTTTTTCTTTGCCCATTCCACAGCTTTCGCTGCTTCCGGAGATCCGCTGAGTCTACCGCCAATTTCTCCGGTCAGTTCACGAAGCCAATCGTATGCTTTACCGTTTTCTAATGTCTCTGTATATATTTTTCTTATAATCAGAGAATCGTTATTCTGACTAAAAACTGTCAAGGAAATTAAAAATAAAAGTGATGTAAAAAGTAAGGCTTTTATCATGGTTATTTTTGGAAGAAGGTACAAAGTACTAAAGGAAAACTAAATGTCAAAACCAGGTTAGTTAATTGACAAAAATCTAATTATGTGATATTGAAAATAAATTATTTCATGCCATACAAAAAAAATAGAGTATCTAAACCTGCTCAATTTTTTCAGTCTCTTCCTTGATTGCAGTAACCTTTACAGATGTAAACTTCTTCTGAAAAAATATAAAAAGTAAAACTCCAATAGTTATAGCTGAATCTGCAATATTAAATATCGGACGGAAAAACTGGAAAGGTTCGCCTCCAAAAAAAGGAATCCATGATGGAAATTGTGAATTAACAATGGGGAAATAAAGCATGTCCACTACTCTGCCATGCAATAAAGGGGCATATCCCCCTTCGGGTGGCATGAATTGGGAAAGGTTATTCATGTCATCAGAAAAAATTAATCCATAGAAAGTACTGTCGATTATATTACCAACTGCTCCGGCAAAAATTAATGAGAAGCAAGAGATAATTCCGGGATGCGCATTTTTTTTTATAAGTGATAATAAATACCAACCAATACCAAGTGAAGCAAAAATGCGGAAGATGCTAAGAAATGTTTTCCCTGCCTTACCTCCGAATTCAAAACCGAAGGCCATTCCGTTATTTTCTGTAAAGTGTATTAAAAACCAATCGAAAATTCTATACTCTTCACCGGGAAACATGTGAGTTTTAACCCAGAATTTAGAAACCTGATCTATAAGCAGCACACCGAAAACGATGAAAGCCGCACGCCTCAAATTCTTAGCTTTAATACTTTCTTTACTTGGATTCAATAGAAAATTGAAATTATTGAAGAATGAAAATTGAAAATTATTGATCCTAATATTCAATTTTCATTCTTCAATTGTTGATAAACGAAAATAAAATTGATTCTCTTGTTCAGTCGCGGTACTGATTTAATTTCGCTTCTATACTTTGAGTTGTATGAGGCACAGCACGAAGACGTTCTTTAGGAATTAATTTCCCGGTAACTCTGCATATGCCATATGTTTTATTTTCAATTCGGACGAGAGCGTTTTCAAGCTGTTCGATAAATTTTTTCTGACGACTCGCAAGCTGGCCTGCTTCTTCTTTAGCAAGAGAATCAGAACCATCTTCAAGAATTTTAAAAGTACTTGCAGTATCATCTGTGCCATGCTCGTTAGCTGCAGTCATCTGTGCTTGAAGTGTGGTTAATTCCCTGCGGGCATTTATAAGTTTTTTATTTATGATGTCGCGGAACTCTTCAAGTTCTTTATCTGAATAACGATTTTTTCCGGTTTCAACTTCGGGCTTGCTGTTGCTGATTATCGCTCGTGCAGGTTCAGGTCTTCTGTTTACAGGTATTGGTCTCCCAACTGAAGGGCGATTAACAGGAGGAGTATTTTTTGAAGGCGTTTCCTTTTTACTTTCTTCATTATGATCCTGCGCCGGAGTCGGTTTTATATTCTTTTTAATTTCTTTGTTCAATGTTGTTTTAGGTTTTACTTCTGAAGGTGTCTTTGCTTTAACTACCGGTTTAGTTGGAGCTTTACTCTGAGTCTTCGATTTTACATTTTTACTACTAGCAACTTTGACAGCAGTTTTTGGTTTTGTTTTATGAATAGCTTTGGCCGGTGCCTTTTTGATTGTAGCTTTCACTTTAATAACCTTTTTAGTTGAAGCCTTTTTCGCTGTAGGTTTTGCTTTTTTTGTAACTGGTTTCTTAGATGAAAAGGTGCTTTTTTTCACTTTGCTTTTAGAAACAGTTTTTGATTTTGATTTGGTTTTCTTGCTCATTTGAAAACAATTTAAAATGATGTTTGGAGTTGATGGCGACCGTTAATTTAAACTAACGGAATCGTGTTTTTTAATACTTATCAGTGTTTGTATGTCTATATCAACCTCAACATTGACCGCATTTTCGCCATCCAGGCGGTCGACTAATTCGAGGTTTTCTGCTAAAGTTTCGGCGCAAATATAATCTTTATTATTTATCAGTGAACTGTGTATTAATGCATGTTCCAGCACCTTTAAATCGATGCGGTCTGTGACTTCAAAACCCATTTCTTTCCTCAAATTCTGAATCCGATTAATGAATTCACGTGCAATACCTTCCTCCCGGAGACCTTCGCTGATTGTAACATCCAGAGCAACTGTCAGTTTCCCATCATTAATAACCTGCCATCCGGGTATATCTTCAGAGCTTATTTCGACGTCTTCTTCAACCAGGGTAAACGATTTATTCTGAATAATGATGTCCAAGCTTTTTTCTTGTTCAAGTTTCTGAATATCAGCCTGAATCATTCTATTTATAACTTCTGCGGCTTCATTCATTTGAGAACCAACCTTTTTACCAAGTACCCTGAAATTGGGCTTAATTTTTTTAATCAGCATATTGGAAGCATCCGTTATGTATTCTATATTCTTAACGTTTACTTCTGCGAGAATGAGGTCTTTTACTGATTCTACTATTGTACGCAAACCTTCTCCTGAAACAGGCAATAAGATTTTATTTAACGGTTGACGTACTCGAATATTCACTTTTTTTCTAAGTGATAAGACCATTGAAGAAATTTTTTGAGCAAGTTCCATTCTCTCTTCAAGTGATTTGTCTACATGTTTTGAATTGTACAATGGAAAATCTGCCAAATGAACGGAAGTTGCTTTACGTTTTCCCGTAATTAAATTCAGGTCACAAAATAAATTGTCACTAAAAAAAGGTGCAATGGGTGACATGAGTATGGCGATAGTTTCGAGACAAGTATAAAGCGTTTGATAAGCAGCGATTTTATCTTCGGAATAATCACCCTTCCAAAAGCGGCGGCGGCTTAATCGAACATACCAATTGCTCAAATGTTCCGATACAAAATCTGTAATCGCCCGTGCAGCTTTTGTAGGTTCATAATCTGTATAACTTTCATCTACCGAAAGTATAAGTGAATTTAATTCAGATAAAATCCATCGATCTAATTCGTGCTTTTGAGAAAGTGGAATTTCTTTTTCATTAAATGTAAATCCATCAATATTAGCATAAAGCGTAAAGAATGCATAGGTATTATATAATGTTCCGAAAAATTTTCTCTGAACATCTGTAATTCCATCCTGATTAAATTTAAGATTTTCCCAAGGTTGAGCATTACTGATCATATACCAACGTGTAGCGTCAGCTCCATATTTTTCAATGGTCTCGAATGGATCGGCGGCATTTCCCAGCCGCTTCGACATCTTATTTCCATTCTTATCGAGGACAAGTCCATTACTTACAACATTTTTGTAAGCAACAGAATCGAAAATCATTACAGCAATTGCATGAAGAGTAAAAAACCATCCACGTGTTTGATCAACTCCTTCT
>JANLOW010000363.1:0-8364 GCA_031366785.1 Bacteroidota bacterium
GAAAATATTTATATTCTCGATACGCTTGATATCAATTTGGATGTGTCGACATTCGAAGTATTATCGACGAGCCATCAATCATATGTCCAGATTCTTGAAGGAGGAATTGCCAGATTTAATTTTTCGAATATAAATCTTATCGATAGCACTTCGGATGAACCGCAAAGTCATGGCTATGTTCAATATAAAATCAAATTGAAGGATAATTTGGTATCAGGCACTCAGGTTAAGAATACGGCATCTATTTATTTTGATTTCAACAGTCCGGTAAAAACGAATACAACTATAAATACAATTGATTTTGCAAGTGGAATAAATATCATTAAAGACGAACACAGTTTTGATGTCTGGCCGGTACCGGTACATGATGAATTAATTATTCAATATCTTTCGAATTCAAAAGTAGATTTTACTTTATATAATGTATTTGGACAAGCCCTTACGAAAGGAAAAGTTCAGAATGAATTGATAAGAATTAAAATGGATGACTGGACTAACGGAATCTACTTTGTAAAAGTTGGAGATTCGGTTAAATGTATTGTAAAAGAATGATCCATTAAAATTGCATACCAGTCTCAAGCTGGGAAAGGCTAGGGTTTATTTTAAACCAACTATAATATAAAGACAATACCTAGTTGGATAATAAAAACCTTCGGAGCAATATCTTTTCTTAAAACAAGACTAATTGGAAATCCTGTACTGCTGATAATACTTTAGGTTCTCATTTTTCAATAAATATTCAATATTCACTTTTTATTTTTCAATAGAATGTAATCTCGGGCAGAATTGAACGAACCCAATCATGCAGAAGGATTCAAAGGCACTGCAAATTCCAATTTTATGACGTGAAACATTTTTGACACGGCATGTGAAAGTATGAACGCTGAAACATTTCTGATGCAGAGTGAGACAGTATGAAGCATTATGGACAACATTAAAATTGGTTGAGCGACGATAAGAACATTGACTGTGTCCAAAATTTGAGAGTAGCTCAAAAACCCAAAATCTTTCATTATCTAAAGTTGACAATTTGCCCCCTACATTTCCTAACCAGAAGTCAATCGTTGATGGCCTCTTAATATTATTGGAATTTAATTGTGCAATTGAAGTACAATGTGTGCAATAAAAGTGCAATTTAATTTTACCTAATACCGATCCTTATCTCCTTATCGTTTAAATCAACTGATTCAATTTTCCCGGGCATCAGCGTTTCGCTTATTAGCCCACCTTCTAACAAGACATACTGCTTCATAAAACAGAGCAATGATTAAGAATAATATTGTAATATTGTACTTCAAGCATGTAAAGTTTTTTCGGGACGAAACTGATTTTGTTTATTTTAAATATCACTTTCTGCAATGTGTGGTTAGTGCAAAAAGTTAATACAGTTTAATTTTAAAACAACGTATGAGTTATGTTAAAAACAAGCAATGTTCATGCTATCTCACTTTCGGTTGATACCACACCTGATGCTTTAGCGAATAAATATTACGGGTTAAAAAACAAGGAGCAGCTTGCTTCCATGACATTTGCCGAACGACTGACGTGCGCTTATGAAATAACCAGCGGTATGGACGTTATGGGACTCAACACTTATCGTGTTGACATGCACAGCACCGGAATGCATGCTTCCTCTTTACAAAGCGCTCCTACCATTAATCTGGCTTCTAATAATTACCTGAATTTTTCGGTCCGTCCTGAGATTAAGCTGGCCGCAAGTCAGGCCACCGAGCAATATGGCCATGGTTCAGGTAGCGTGCCCATGCTGTCTGGAACATTTAAAGTGCATCGCGAGTTGGAAAAACGATTGGCAAAATTCACCGGATACGAAGCTGCACTTTCCTATTGTTCGGGTTATGCTGCCAACCAGGGATTGCTTACCGCATTGTTGACGCCCTCGGATATCGCCATCCTCGACACATATGTACATGCCAGTATCAACGAAGGCTGCTCCAATACCAACAAAAACTACTTCATGCATAATGATCCAGATTCATTAAGGCTGGTTTTACAAAAGTCGCAGGCGTATCAAAATAAAATTGTGATTGTTGATGGGGTTTATTCTATGGATGGCGACATCGCAAACCTCCCGGAGATCATCAGAATTGCCCGTGAATTTGGCGCTTGGGTATTGGTAGATGAATCCCACGCTTTAGGGGTAATCGGAGAAAACGGTGTCGGTACTGCGAACTATTTTGCATTGACCGACAAGCCTGATTTAATTACCTGTTCCATGGGCAAAGCCCTTGGCGCAACCGGTGGCTTTGTAGCAGGCAGCAGAGAGCTAATCAGCTTGCTGGAACTCACCAGCAGAACATTTATTTATTCTACTAGCCTTCCTCCGGGTATTGCTGCCGGGATCATAAAAGCAATAGACCTGCTGGAGCAAGGTGATGCCGCTCTTTCAAAATTGTGGAATAACATCCGGTACTTCCGTGAACACTGTCAACAGGAGTGGCAGGGAATCACAGAATCAAAGTCAGCCATCTTCCCTCTCTTTATTAAAGAGGAAGGAAATTTATTGCATATGGCATCAACACTCCGGAAGAAAGGGATTTTTGTTGTTCCTATTTTCTATCCTGTGGTTCCGAAAAGGAAATCCAGGATCCGGATTTCCCTGAATGCAGCGTTGTCGTCTAACGATCTGCAGTGCGGAATCGACAATATCATCAGTACTTTGTACATGTTAGGAATAAAATGAATCATGAGCAACCTAGAACTGATCGCAACACGCCCAGGCGATAAATACTGGAATGAATTTCGGAAATTACCCTGGAACATTTATAAAGAGGACATACATTGGGTACCTCCACTACTCTTTGAACTGGATAAGTTGTTTGACAAAAAAAAGAATCCGTTTTTCGAAAAAGCAAGCGCTCAATACTGGATCGTTAAATCAGGAGAAAAATGTGTGGGAAGGATCGCTGCAATCGTGAATGGTTGGCACAATGAACATTATAAAGACATGAAAGGGTTTTATGGATTTTATGAATCGGTAACTGATCAAAATGTTTCTGCAATGCTTTTTAATGCTGCCGCCACATGGCTGAAACAACATTGTTGTGATGTGATGACCGGTCCAGTAAATTTATCTACATCCAATGAATGTGGAGTCCTGATTGAAGGTTATTACACCCCTCCTGTGATGATGATGAATCACAATCCACCATATTATCGTGATCAGTATGAATCATTTGGATTCAACAAAGAAATTGACCTGCTTGCCTTTAACCTGACACCGGAAACCATTAATAATGATGAAGCGGTTATGTCAAAAATAAAACGAGTGGCTGACGTGATTTCAAAACGGCAAAACATCACCTACCGGCACTTTAATATGCAGGATTATGACAATGAAATTGAACGCGCAAGGGAACTCTTCAATGATTACATGAGCGACAACTGGGGATTTGTACCGATTGAAAAGAAAGAATTTAATTTCATGGCAGAATCTCTGAAACAAATCCTCATTAAAGACCTTTCCTTCTTTGCGGAAATAAATGGAGAGCCGGTTGGATTTTCACTCACCCTTCCTGATGTTAACCAGGTACTGAAGCGCATGAACGGAAACCTACTGCCACTGGGAATTTTTAAATATCTCTACTATAAACCCAGGATCAACGGCCTTCGCGTTTTTCTTGTGGGTATAAAAACGGGCTACCGTAAGATCGGCTTAGAATCGGTATTTTATTACAGGACCATCCGCGAAAGCGCACAACGAAAATACAAATATGCCGAACTTTCATGGGTGTCCGAAAAAAACACCACCATGATAAGTTCCATCGAAAAATTTAAAGGCGACCTTTCCAAAAGGTACAGGATATATGCAAAACAACTTTAAGTCCATGAATGACATGCAAGGAAAAACATGCATGATAACCGGAGGCAATTCCGGCATCGGCTTTGCTACTGCACTCGGTCTTGCCCGTATGCATGCTTCAGTGGTGATTGTGTGCAGGAATAGTACCTCTGGAGAGTCAACACTTCGTGAATTAGTCAAGGCGCATCCTCAAGGAAAACATATGCTGCTGACAGCGGATCTTTCGGATCTGCAGCAGGTACGCACAGTCGCGACGCAATTTATTGATGCTTCTAATCAACTGGATGTGTTGATAAATAACGCAGCAGTGTTCACCGACACAAGACAAACAACAACACAGGGGTTAGAAATGCAATTTGGTGTGAATTATCTTGCGCATGTGCTGCTCACTCAGGAGCTGATGAAATCATTACTGAATGCGAAAGCGGGACGAGTGATAAACACCGGATCGATTTCACATTATTTTGGGAAAATCCGGTTTGATGATCTTCAACTGCAAACTCATTACGACGGTCTCCGAGCATACAATCAGTCAAAGCTGGCAATGGTTCTTTTTACTACTGCATTGGCTAATAAACTTCGCAATACTACCGTAACCGTGAACACCGCTGATCCGGGTCGTGTGAACACCGGGCTTGGAAATAAAAACGCAACAGGAATTTACAGGAAATTATGGGAACTCAACCGGCCACTGCTGACCACTACCGACAAAGGTGCAGCAACCAACCTTTATCTGGCTTCATCGCCGGAGGTGGAACATAGCAACGGGAACTATTTCCGCAGATGCAAAACCGTTTGGAGTTTGCCACGATCAAGAAATCTCACGCTGGCGGAACAGTTGTGGCAGGTAAGTGAAACATTGATTGGACAAAAGAAGGACGCATATGAATTTGTTTAAAGAAATGCCGGTGGTAACGCTTACGCGTTTTATTGTCCGTTATCGGAAAATACGTGTACAGCGTCTGCCTTTGTTGTTGCTATATTACTTAAGAGGTATTGCGGCCATTCCTTTTATTCTGTGCAAGCACCTGATCTATAGCCAAAGAATAAAAAAGACAAAGATTGTCAAGGATCCTGTATTCATACTAGGGCATTACCGGAGCGGCACTACGTTACTTCACAAACTAATGGCTGCCGATCATCGCTTCGGATATCCTACCAATTATCATGTCCTAAGTCCTAATATGAGTTTGCTCTTTGGCAAACCATTTGAACGGCTATTACAATCGTTCATCTATAAATTCAGGATACGCAATTTTCATTTTAATAATCTCATCCATGAGTTGAATGAACCTAGTGAAGAGGATATGTGTTTAATTCACCGTTACTCACCGCATGCTGCCTATTGGGGATTTATTTTTCCGCGGAATGCAAATGAAATACTTTTTATGGATTCAAGCAGTGCAGCAGCAGCTGCATCCTGGAGAAACGTTTATCAGTCGTTGCTCCGTGAGATTACATACAGGAACAACGGCAAGCAACTGCTGTTGAAAAACCCACCCAATACCAGCAGGATAAAAGAATTGCTGGAGATGTTTCCCAATGCGCAGTTTATATACATCCGGCGCAATCCTGTCCGACTATATTATTCAATGCTTAACCTCTGGAAAAAAGCCATTGTCAAATATTATGCGGTACAAAACATTTCCGACGAAGAACTTTCCGAAGTACTTTTTGAACATTACCGAACCCTCATTCAAAAGTACCTCTCTTCCCGCGATCTGATTCCCAAAGAAAACCTGTTGGAGATTCGGTACGAAGACCTGAAAGCAGACCCTTATGGTGTAATACAATCTATTTACCGGGAGCTGAAGCTTGATGATTTTGATGAGATATCAATATCGCTTAGCGAGGCCATTGAGCGCCAACAAAAATATAAGCCTTTTAACTATGCTGACGATTCCGTAACTTCTCAACGTGTCAGGCAAGAGTGGGGAGCCTTAATGGAAAATGAAATAGAAGTGTAATCTGCAACTATTAATTGAATGGAAGAGTTTGTTGTTTTTGGAAAACTGTACCTGCTGATTGCTGCGATCATGCTGTTGCCCTATTATTTCATCCCTGCCGGAGCGATGTATTATCTTTTCTTTATAAGGAACCGTGAGAAGTGGGATTATATGCGGATACAGGATAAATATCCTGTTAAAAAAGCAATCCTGTACGAGATTAAATGGTCAGTGTGGGCACTGCTGGTCTTTACATTGTTGTCAACTGTTATGGTTACCATCATTATGAATGGTGACACCAAAATGTATTTTGAAATCGGTGAATTCGGATGGCCCTATTTTGTTTTCAGCATCATTCTCGCATTTTTTCTGCACGATGCCTATTATTACTGGATGCACCGGTTTATGCATAATAAAAAAGTGTTCCGCCACATTCACTTGGTGCATCACCGGTCAAAAACACCGACCCCGTTTGCCATTTACTCATTTCAGCCCCTCGAAGTATTCCTGCAGTTTATGGTTTACCCATTTATGCTTTTTTTGATTCCATATCATCCGGTAGCATTCGGAATATTTATTGCCTACGACCTTTTTATCAATGTAGCCGGCCATACCGGATTTGAATTTCTTCCTGCCCGATTTACGGATCACTGGTTTTTTCGCTGGCAGAACTCTGTGACGCATCACGACATGCACCATTCACATCTCACCAGCAATTTCGGTTTGTATTTTAATATCTGGGATCGATTGATGGGAACACTTCACAAAGATTATCAGCAGACGTTTAAGTCGGTTAAGGCAAGGGAAAACTCTACGCAAAACGTTTCCTCCTAATTCAATCTTGGACGATAGCCTGAAAAGAAGATTTAATGTTTCGCATGCCCCGAGCTTTAGTTTTTTAACTCAGTATACTATACACGAAACATGTCTGAAACATTTTTAACACTACGTGTAACAATAAAAAATGAAATGATGAGATTTTCGAGAAATATATGTACCATTTTTTTGCTGTGAATCGTCACAAACATCCGCGATGCTGCATTAAAAAATAATTTTAATATTTTTATTTAATGATATTTATCTTACCTGTAAAAATTGCTAATTTTTTTCTGAAATAAAATAGAAATATATCCCATCTTCCAGAGAGCTTAAATCAATTCGACTATCCATTTTGTTTTCCAAAGGCAAGGTCAGAATTTAAGATCTGCTGACTTCCGCATTTTAACACCCAAAATTAAGAGTGACCGCAAGATGTTTTTGTTCCTCATTAATCAGAAGTGTTTTGTTTTTGGTTTTACCTCCGTTTGACGGATACTTTGAAATAATGTTTATACACGTTAATGGAATCTTTACCATTCCGGGAGCACAAAGAAAAAAAATTCATGAAGTCTATATATTATTATTACTTATTAGAATTTAATTCTCCTTTTTCCGCTGCTCTTTTTAATTTTTTATTCGCAAAAATTGCAACGTCAACACGGCGATTTTTCTCCCTGCCTTCAACAGTGTTATTAACCGCTATTGGTTGTGATTCGCCATAGCCATTTGTGCTTATACGGCTGCCCATTACACCATATGATTTAAGAAAAGTTGAAACAGAAGCTGCGCGATCCCCGGATAATTCCTGGTTATGAGAAGTTGTCCCTGTGTTATCAGTATGTCCTTCAATCAATATATTTGTGTCATCATATTTTTGAAGAGTCTTTGATAAATCACTGAGATTGGATTTACTTATTTCTGAAAGTTGATATGAATCTATTGGAAAAAGTATTCCGGAATCGAAAGTTATTTTTATTCCTTCGCCAACTCTTTCAACTTTTGCATTTTTTAAATCCCTTTGAAGTTCCTCGGCTTGCTTATCCATATAATTACCGATTATGGCACCTGTTGCACCACCTACAGCAGCGCCAATGAGGGCTCCAACTATCGTGTGATCACTCTTACTACCCACAACAGCACCAATTCCTGCTCCTGCGCCAGCTCCAATAGCTCCTCCCCGTTGCGCACGATTCCAGTTGCATGAGGTAAACAATAACACAGTATTGAAGAGTATTAGTGTTGCTGTTAAGGTGAAATAATTTGTTTTCATAAATATTTCTATTTAAATAATTATTATACAAATGTCTCATTACAACTAGGAGACTGCATTACATAATTTTAAAAATATTTTACATCTTTCACAGAAAATGCGCCGTTTTGAACCTTTAATCCAGCATCAATTTTATTCGTGGTTTTGTAATCGGTTCGGTGTAATCATTGTGTGCGGGAAATCTGCGTGGAGAGACTACGCCTGATAATATATTGTTGCATAAAATAAAATGTTAAATACGTCACTCGACAGTCTGTTTAGAGTAATAATGCTACATTTTTTTTAGTCCAATTAGGAAACTAAATTTTTATTTTCCATTTCACAACCACATTCTCGTTCTGCTCTTTCCGGTTTCTCAATCAGGAAATACTAAAATGTCATTTGCGGAACGACCATCCTATTTAAACATAGCACTAAAAAACGAGACCTGACTTTGTCAAAAATCGGATCGGCAATCCTGCTTTTACGAATTGTATGATAAATAAAAAAAAGTAGTGAATTGCTCCTGA
>JANLOW010000374.1:0-4684 GCA_031366785.1 Bacteroidota bacterium
AGATATTTTCAATAAAAAAGAAATAGACACCTTCCTGCAACAATTAAAAATTGAAAAGGATAAAAGCTTTTATGAACCTTGTTCAAACAGAGATATGATTCAAAGACTAATACGGAATCTTATGAATTCTTATCACAAACTTGGCTTCATGGATAAAGTGGAAGAATTAATGCAAATGATGCGAGCCACACAGTAATAAATCAATTGATTTGGAAATTAGTTAATTCGTTCATCGGATTAACTAATTTTTTTGTCATTTTTTAAAGGAATTGGTCACAAATATCGGGGATTTTGAAAATTTCTGTTACTTTTGAAACCTGACTTTTAGAAACCCTTTCTTATGAAGTTTATTAATGCAAGAACGGTTACTGTTCTTATATTCTTTTTATTATTTTCCGGTAAAGTTTTTTCACAAGTGCCTGTTGCAGATTTTACTATAGCTGATGCTGATGGTTGTGCTCCTCATACAGCGGTTTTTACGAGCACTTCTTCCGGTAGTTCACTGACATACGATTGGGATTTTCACGATCCTAATTCACCCGGAAATTCAAATATTCCTAATCCCTCGCATATTTATACGATTTCTGGTCAGTATTCTGTGACTTTAACAGTTACGAATACATTTGGAACTAATTCAATTACAAAAGATACTTTTATAACTGTTTTCAAAGGCCCAACAGCATTATATACGGTGAGCGAGGATACTATTTGTTCGGGACAGTCCGTAACTTATATAGATGCTTCTATTCCCGGAGATGCAGCAATTACAAAATGGGAATGGATCTATAATGATGGTTTCGCAGATTCATTGAGCGGTAATGTTACACACACTTATACCAATCCTGATGCTGTAATTCATGGATACTTAACCGTATTTAAACCTACTGATAGTAATGGCTGTAATAGTATTATCAGTACAGATTCAATATTTGTTTATCCTGCCACCGTTACTACATCTTCTTTTGATATCAATGTAACTTCCTGCTCTCCATTTCTGGTTGATTTTACAAACAGCAGTACCGGACCTGCGTTATACAACTGGGATTTTGGTGATCCATCAAGTGGTGTAAACAATACATCTACACTTAATACTCCTTCGCATTTATATAACTCTTCCGGAAGCTATTTGGTGACTTTAACAAATGGCTATTCTCCTTGTACTGTTCAGGATACAATGACAATTATTGTAGCAGTGCCTGTAGCAGAATTTTCTATTTCGGATTCTATCGTTTGCCCGGGAGATTCTGTTTCTTATACAAACATGAGTACTCCGCCACCACTTTCTTCTATGACATATCAATGGAGATTTGGAGATCTTAGTCCGATTAATTTTGGGACTAATCCAAAACATGCTTATAATTCTTCCGGAACATATACGGTGCAACTGACTGCAAGAATTGGAAGTTGTTCGAATACTACTACCCATTCCATTTCTGTGAGAAATGCACCTTCCATTTCATTCACTTCACCCGATCGTTCAGCCTGCAATGTTCCTTTCGATGTAACCTTCAAAGCTGATACAATATCAACAAACATTGGATGGCTATGGGATTTCGGCGATCCGACAAGTGGTTCAAATAGTTCGACGCTTCCAAATCCGGTTCATACATATTCTAATATTGGAAACTATACGGTCAAATTAATTGTAACTGATATTTATGGATGCCGTGATTCGGTTTCGGCTTTTAATTATGTATTGATACAAAAACCTCAAATCGATTTTAGTGAATTAGACAGTGGCTGTGTCGGTAAAATATTTAATTATAATTCATTTGTCGTTTCACCTGCAGATACATCAATACAAGATTATACATGGGATTTTGGAGATGGTACGCCAACTGTATCAGGCCCAAATCCGGATACATCGCACCAGTTCATTACCGCTGGAAAATTTGATATAACACTTACGATAACAACTCAGAGTGGCTGTACCGCTACAAAAACTAAAACGAAGTATGCTATAGTCGGAACTATTCCAGATGCACAGATTGATTCTATCCCGAATTCTATTTGTTTCAAAGATGCTGTTTCTTTTCACGATATATCTCCTCCTCCGATTACGAGTTGGTTATGGGAATTCGGTGATGGTAATTCAACAGAACAAAATCCAACTCATAGATATGAAATAGATACTTCGGGTGCTGTCGATCCATATGATATAATTTTAATAGCACGTTATAATGGTTGTGCTGATACAGATACAGTTGTAAATATGGTATCAGTCCTGGGACCGATACCTGTTTTTGATACAACTTTTAATTGCTTTTACCCCGACTCAGTACATTTTACAGATTTAAGTGGCGGAGCTGACAGTTTATTTTGGAATTTCGGTGATAGCTCCCCTATCGATTCTGTTTCTTTAAATCCTTCTCATATTTATTCAGGAAGCGGAGATTATATGGTAACTCTGACTGCAAAAAATAATTCATCCGGTTGTGTAATAGATACAACATTGCTTATTGCTGTCAGAAATGTTACTGCGGTGGCAAACAGTGATATAATTGAAGGGTGTCATCCGGTGCAAATTAATTTCGACAAAACCGGCTCACAGGATGTCGCGGGCTGGCAATGGACCTACCCGGATGGAATTGATACTATCATTACATCCGATTCAACTCATATTTATAACCGGGCCGGATTTTATACTGCAACCCTCACGACTTTTGATGTGCATGGTTGTTTTAAAACAGACACCCAACTAGTACATATTAAAGGACCAACAGCAAATTTTACTGCAAATCCTTTGGGAGGATGTTCGCCGTTAAATGTAACGTTTCAAGACAATAGTCTGACAGATGGAGCCGCAATTAACAGTTGGATCTGGGATTACGGGACCCAGGAACAACCAGAGACTACACTTGTTGACAATGTTACCCATACTTTTATCAGTTCCGGATTATATTCTGTAAAACTAACGGTTACAGATGCTAATGGTTGCAGTGATACACATACGAATATCAATTTTATTAATCCGACAAAACCAACAGCCGGTATTTTTATCCCTGATACAGTGGGTTGTAAAAACACCCCTGAATTATTTATTGGAAATGCAGGGCCTCCGCTATCGTATGCATTACCGGTTACATATACATGGAATTTTGGTGATGGCCAGACATTTTCCGATACATCTAACCAGGTGAACCATTCTTATGCCTCGAATGGTAATTATGACATTAGCCTTAAAGTTGTAGATGCAAATGGTTGTGTCGACAGTACCAATGCCAATATTTTTGTGTTCAGCACATCGGCTAATTTTACAACCACAACCACCTCTGAATGCGTAGTTGATATTCATGGAATAAAAAAAGCTCATGTAAAGGCTCTTTTCCATAGTGACTCAACACAATTCGTAACAAATAGTATATCAATATTCAATTGGAATTTTACTGTTGAACAATTTCCTTTAACTCATATTAGCAATTATTTATATGATTATAATAACGTACCTCCCGGTAACTATGATGTTACTTTAATTTTAACAAATGATCGTGGTTGTACGGACACTGTTACACAACCCGGAGCAATAGTAATTCCTGGACCAACAGGAAGTTTTTCATTTATTCCTGATAGCGGATGTAGTCCCCTCACAGTCAATTTTACCGGAACAAGTACTAATTCAAATTTATATGCCTGGGATTTTGGTGATGGAAATGTAATAACAGGCACTGCAGACAGTACCGTAAGTCATATTTACACAGCGGTCGGTTTACACCAACCACAATTTTTATTGGGATTTCCTTTTGCTAATGAAACATGTTATATTCCTGTCCTTGATGCCGGTAATGTAGTAGTTACTTCATCATTAATTGTAAATATTTTAGAAGACTCTATTATAGTGAACGATGGCGAAACCGGATTATTACATGTGATTATCACCGATCCCAATGGTGTCGGGCCTCCTTACACCTATGTATGGGATCCTGCATCTAATATTACAAATGGTCCAGGCAATGGAACTTTTACGGTGACTCCAACCGAACCGGTAACGTATTATAATTTATCAGTACCATATGGAGTGATGGGCTGTTCCGGTGTTGATGTTGTAAAAGTCATATACATTCCCTGTGATGAATTAAAAGCAGATACAATACCTAACGTATTTACTCCTAACGGAGATTCACAAAATGATACATATTATATAAAAGATCTTTGCAAGTATGATAATTTCAGAATCAGAATCTTCAATCGTTGGGGAAAACTCATCTATGAATCAACCGATCCTGGGTTTCATTGGGATGGAAATACAACCGGTGGTACGGAAGCATCTGAAGGAGTTTATTACTACGTTTTAAATGCAAAGACAAAACAGCTTCATGGCTATATTGATTTGATAAGAAATAATAAATAATTTGAAAATTTGAAAATTACCGTCGTTACATTTTTCACTAACCAATAACTAAATCCCAACCAGACTTGATCCATTTTCAAATTCTATTTCCCGCCTACCTTTAAAGTATGTCCCAACTTATCTCTTTTCGTTTGAAGGTAAGACTCATTGTGTTTATTTGACTCGATTTCAATTTGTACTACATTAATTATTTCAAGTCCATAGCCTACTAGTCCAGCGCGTTTTTTTGGATTGTTCGTCATCAATTTCATTTTGGATACTCCGAGGTCTCTTAGAATCTGAGCACCTACGCCGTAATCACGTTCATCGCTTTCAAAACCTAATTCCAGATTTGCC
>JANLOW010000375.1:0-3963 GCA_031366785.1 Bacteroidota bacterium
GGCAAATCTGGAATTAGGTTTTGAAAGCGATGAACGTGATTACGGCGTAGGTGCTCAGATTCTAAGAGACCTCGGAGTATCCAAAATGAAATTGATGACGAACAATCCAAAAAAACGCGCTGGACTAGTAGGCTATGGACTGGAAATAATTAATGTAGTACAAATTGAAATCGAGTCAAATAAACACAATGAGTCTTACCTTCAAACGAAAAGAGATAAAATGGGACATACAATTCGCGTTGAGAAAAAATAGTTATTAGTGGTTTGTTAATTAATTTTTTTTTATACTAAATTTCTTGATTCTTGATTCTACTTCCTCCCCCGTATCAAATTAATATACCCATGCAAATCTCTGGTTTTTGCTTTTAGAACATAATAGTAAACGCCTTCTGATGCTTCTGTGCCTGAAGAAGTAGTGCCATCCCAAACAAAAATTGGATTCGTTGATTCAAAAATAATTTTTCCCCAACGATTAAAGATTTTGATATTAAATCCATCGAAATTGCAGAGATCTTTTATATAATAAGTATCGTTTATAGCATCGCCGTTTGGTGAAAATGCATTGGGTATGCTATCCAGATTTTTTTCACAAGTTTCAGGAATAAGAACAACAAACACTCTGTCTGAACCCGAACAACCCTGCGTCCCATATGGAACCTGAACAGTGTAGTAAGCTGAATTTTGTTCAATGCCCGCTAAGAATGTATTGGTGTTTGGTACACTGTCAACCTGGCTAGAAGGTGTCCAGTTATAGGTGTAGGGCGGACTGCCGCTAAGAACATTAACAGTAAGAAGTCCCTTTTCACCTTCACGAACAAATATTGTATCTTCAACGATATCAACTCCTATTGTTGATGTAACAGTAACAGCACCAAAAGAATCAACAGGTAAATAACAGGTTTCATTTGTTAATGGAAAGCCTAATAAAAATTGAGGCACATATGTATCAATCGTAGTGTAAGTATGGCTGATTGAACTTAAAGATGTACCGGTAACGACGTTGCCATCACCAAAATCCCAGGCAAATATATTTGAATTAATACTGGTGCCTGTAAAATTAACGGTAAGCGGACTACAGCCGCTATCAGGCACAAAAGAAAAACTTCCGGTTGGACCGGCAACTACAACTGCACCGGGTTTTTTAAGTGTATCCTTGCAGCCAAGATCATTTGTTAAAATTAGCGTTATGTCATAGCTGCCCGGTGGTACATTATAATTGTAAGTATAATTACTGAATAAAGAGGATGTATCACGGAAAACTGTCATGTCCCAATCATATTTTGCATTGGTAGTAAATTGAGTTGAACTGCTGTTAAGAACTACTTTTACATTTGCTTTTTTAATTCCATTTGGATCAACTACGCATTCAGAAAGTGTATCGATTGTAAAATTTGCAGAGGTTGTAAAAAGAAAAATGTTTGCATTTGTAGAATCAACACATCCATTTGCGTCTAAAATTTTCAGGCGAACGTTAAAATTTCCATTGGTTGTATAAATATGATTTGTTATTTCTGATGTATCTGAGAATGACTGACCATCTCCAAAGTTCCACATGTATGTTACAGGTTGTGCATAAGAACCAATAGGTCCGGCATTTCCGGTAAATAATGCCGGAGCTTTTGAACAACCGGTATCAACTAAAAAAATACTTGCTGTTGGTTTTGTTGGATTTATAAAATTGATAGCGGTATGTGTGTCCGAACAACCATTTACATCCATTACAGTTAATGTTACAGAATACAAACCTGAACTATTATAATTATGTGAAATGCTATCGATGTTTGTATTTTCAGGAGGTTCGCCTGTACCATAATTCCATGTCCAGTTGGTAATAGCACTGCCTTCTGTTTGGCTGCTGTCCTTAAAAGTTACATTAACAGGTGAACATCCACCTAATTTGTCGGCAGTAAAATTTGCTGTCGGACCAATGATATGAACTCTTTGAGTATCGGTTGCCTGACAATTATAAATATCATTGGTAGTAAGCGTTGCAGTATAAAATCCGGGTCGTGTATAAATATGAACCGTATCGGCTTCAAAAGAAGTATCAAGAACATTTGGAATTCCTTCTCCGAAAGTCCATTGCCAGTTTACAGCATCCTGTGATGCACTGCCGCTAAAATTCATGGACCCGGGATGGCACACCTGCGTTAGATTACTTATTGCATTTGCATTTATTTCTCGTACAGAAATTATTAAAGTAGAATCAACAGTACATCCTGAAGCATTATTTTTTGCCGTGAGTACAACACTATAATCACCGCGTCCCGGATAAATATGATATGGATTCGTTGAAACAGAATCTATCGATGAAGCATCTCCAAAATTCCAAAATAAACTATCAGCGCCACCGCTTAAATTGGTGAACTTAACGGAATCAGGGAAAAGACAATTCATTGTTGTATCAAATAATGGAATAGGAGCAAAAACAGTAACCATATTTACAACTGTATCTGAATCAGCACAGCCATTGTAATAAGCAACCAGAATTATATCAAAAGGATCGGCCACTCCTGAAGTATCAAATTCGTATTTATGGCTTGGATTTTTTTCTGTTGAACTTTGATCATCTCCAAATTGCCAAAACCATCCTGTAACAGGAGCTGGTGTTGAATCGGTAAAAGAAATAGTACCCTTGAAACAAATAGAACTCAGAACAGAATATATTTGCGCATTAGGAATTGTACCAACTCTCGCAAAACCGACATTTGTTAATGTTGAAGTACAACCACTTTGAGTAGTAATTGTTAAAGTGACATCAAAAATTCCAACTGAATTAAACTGATGTGAAGTATCAGAATTTGTTCCAGAAACAGTAGGTGTTCCATCGCCAAAATCCCATGTATAATCAGTAATTATAGGATCTGCCGGAGAAATGACAGTTGCTGAATAATTGAATGTACTTCCAACACAACCACTGTCCTGTGTTGTAAAACCTATAATAGGTTTTCTGACAAGAATATAATTAAAAAGCAATACTGAATCCCTGCATCCAAATATATCCGTCACTGTTAATTTAACAGGATATGATCCAAAATTATTGTAGGTATGAACTGGATTACGAATGGTTGAACTATTTGAAGCACCACTCGCCGGATCACCAAAATCCCATTGCCAGCCGACATTCAATGAAGTTGTATCTGCAAAAAATGAGACTGCAAAAGGTGTATCGCAAGCATTAATATCTGGAGCAGTAAATGTAACAGAAGGTGTACTTGGAACATTAACTGTATGTGTAGAAATGTTAGAACATCCTCCGAAACTTGTTGTTAATGTTACAGTGTATGGTCCGGGAGTGATATAAGCATGCTTAGGATTTATTGCATTACTTGTACTTGTCGGGCCAAAATCTCCGAATCTCCACTGATATGTCATTGAAGACAGAGGAGGAGGAGTACTCGTATTTGTAAAAAAAACAGTGTCATTGAGGCATGGAATAGAGTCAGACATTATAAAAGAAGAAACAGGAGGGAAGAGATTGATGGTTATCGTATCCGTAACTCTGCAAGTTGCAACTCCATTTGTTAAAGTTACCAAATAACTTCCACCAGTATTGTATGTATGTGATGGTTGAAATTGTGATGATGTATCATTGGTTCCACTCGAAGGATCTCCAAAATTCCAGGTATAGATTGAAGGACCTGTACTGGTATTCGTAAAACTGACTGTAAAAGGAAATACGCAAGAAGTAGCACTGTAATTAAATGTAGCAGTGGGGGCAGGAAGAACAAATATTGTATCCGAACTTGAAATACTATTGCAACCGTTTATATCCGTAGGTTTAAATACGGTAACAAAAGAACTAATGAGGGAAGAAAAATTAGTATAGGTGTGTGTTACCGAATTACTTCCTGTTACCGTCGGACTCCCATCATTAAATGTCCATTCCCATTGGTTAATTGCTGTGTCTCCGAGAGTTGATGCATCCGTAAAGGTAATTGACTCACCTGAACAAATTGTGTC
>JANLOW010000457.1:0-6901 GCA_031366785.1 Bacteroidota bacterium
GTGAAAATGTAATTAATTCCATCGATCATATCTGACACACCTGTTGATATCCACTGATTTTTATCAGGAGTGATTCCTACCAGTACAATATCAGATTTATATGCAATGCCCCGGAACAGTCTTCCATTATCAGGACTACCAAATCCCGAGCCTGCACAAATGCCGCTAACATGTGTACCATGTGTTTGATCATCATCGTAACCAATACCCCACATTGCTGATGAATCGGTAAGTTCAGTTCCATATGCATATCCTGCAGGTGCGGATCCGGAATTATTTTTTTGCAGCCAAACTTTTTTAACGCGATAACCGGTTCCTGTTGTATCAAAATATGCCGGATGACCAAAATCAAAACCTGCATCAATTACACCTACAACAACGCCTTCGCCATTATAGGGCATTGGCAAATCATATCCTTCATGAACTGAATCAACGCGGGTATCGGCTCTTACAAAGTCCAATGTAGGTATAGCAGGCTCGTCGAGTTGTATATAATCAATTCCTGACACTTGAATAAATGCTTCGACATTTTCAATTGGAATTTGAGCAGTCCAGATACTTCCTGCTTTGGTTCCTATTTTTATTCTTAAAGCGTTCAGTTGGGAAACGTCAATGGTATTATTAACTTTTAACAAAGCGCTTATATATGTTGTATTTCCTTTCTTTTTATAAACATAGTTTCGAACCTGGTTTTGTTCACCTTTTAAATATTTAATTTCTTTTAAATATTTTTTAGAAAGAGGGGAAAGCTTTGCCGTACTTTTCTGTGCAACAAGAGTACTAGCAAAAAATAAAATAATAAACGATAATAGTAGAATTTTCTTCATAGTTTGTATACGATAACAAGTAAAGTTATCAAAATAAATTGTATGGATGTAATGATTTTTTCTTGTAAGGTCTGATTATTTTATTCAATGTATTATTTCGTTTTTTCTAACTGATACTATCTTCCGGTTTCATCAAGTACTTTTGTATATTTCTTCAGATATTTTAAAAACACATATAAAACAACAGAAATAATGCAGCTATAAATCAAAAATAAATTATTTATTTTTTGATTTGTTACATAACATCCAGCAGCATAAAAAATAAAAAAGATTAAAAAAACAGCTACTAAACCATTTTTTTCTTTCTTCAATACTTTCTTCCAACTAAAAGGAAGACCGGGTTTTTCGAATTGTTTAAATGCAGGAATAAATGCCGGTGTCTGGCTTGCCCATAAAGTGTATATAGTTCCGAATTTTTTTCTTAAAAACTGCTCTTCAGCAAACATTATTCTTTCATAATACACCCAATAGATAAAAATAAAAGCAATAATAAACCAAAAATTAAAAGTCAACATTGCAACACCAAGCCACATAAAAAAGTTACCCAAATAAAGCGGATGTCTGACGATTGAATAAATTCCTGTTGAGTTTAATACATCAGCAAGCTGGCCGGAAGTATTCCTTCCTGATGTATTCGCCGGAGTGTGTCCGACAGTATAAGATCTTATTATTAATCCAAGAATAGAAATAAATAAACAGAAATATAGATAGACATCTTCCTGAAGAAGTTTTTCATCGGTCAATATTTCTGAATTCATTTTTGTTTGCAGAAATATAAAAAAACCAATAACAAGAATAATAATCGGAAAAGTTCCTCTATGCTTAAATAAAAAGTTCCCTTGTGATTCCATTTCTTCTTGTAAAGCCATGATTTTTTAATTAGATTGTTTTTTATTTCGATTAATTAATTGCCGAAAGTTAATGATTTTGTGAGTATTACATTGTTTTTATTTTTTTGCCATTGTCTATCGAGGGAATCTTTACTGACGTTATGAAATAAAAGGCAACCAAAACAGCAGCGACTGTAGAGGCAATGAAGGCAACTTTAAAACCAAATTTGTACCAAACAAATCCTGTCATGGTACTGGCTATCATTGTACAGATACTTTGAAAACCAGAAAACGTTCCTATCGCTGTTGCTGTATCTTTTTTATCAATTATATTACTTATTAATGCTTTGGATATCCCTTCGGTTGCAGCGGCATAAAGTCCATATATAAAAAATAATATGAAGTAAATAAATTTGCTTTCGGTTACTGCCATACCGAAATAAACAATAGAAAAAAGTAAAAGTCCTATAATCATTATCGTTTTTAAGCCTATTCTATCTGCAATAATTCCAACAGGAAAAGCAAATAATGCGTAGATAAGATTATAGAAAATATAAGCGCCGATTACCATTTGATCATTTAATCCGGATTGCTTTGCTTTTAATAATAAAAAAACATCAGAGCTATTAAATAATGTAAACACCAGTAAGCCAACAACCACTTTACGATAAATCAATGGGCTTTCTTTCCAATAATTAATAAATGAAAATAATTTTACTTTCTTTCCTTTTATAAGAACACTTTTCTTTTTGTCTTTTATATATAATGAAGCCAACACAGCAATAAATCCCGGCACAAATGCAACAATGAACAGCGTTTTATAGTCTTCAGGAAAATACCACAAATAAAGTAATGCTAATAGAGGGCCAATAACAGCACCGAGTGTATCCATCGATCGGTGAAATCCAAAAATTTTTCCTTTGTTTTCGGCTGTTGCTTCATCAGAAAGTTTTGCATCACGGGCTCCTGTTCTGATTCCTTTACCCAAACGATCAATGGTGCGTGCAAAGAAAATCCATAAAGGATAAATGAATAATGCCATCATCGGTTTTGAAATGGCACTTAATGCATAACCAATCTGAATAAAAGGTGCTTGTCTCCCGGTGTTATCTGAAAGTTTACCGAAATATCCTTTGCTCAATCCGGCAATGGCTTCTGCTACACCTTCAAGTATACCAATTAAAACAATAGAGAAACCGATACTTTTTAAATAAATCGGCATTATCGGATAAAGCATTTCACTTGCCATGTCTGTAAAAAGGCTGACGAGAGAAAGGACCCAAACCGTTCTTGTTATATACTTCAAGATTAAATTTATTTAATATTATTTATTGCTTTACTTTTTGATCTTTTTTTAATTAGGTATGTTTTGCAATAAAATAAATCTGTCCTAATATTTATTTAATCATACCCAATAAAAAAAGGCTACAGAACGCTGCAGCCTTTTAAATTTGAATATTGTCGAATCGCTTTAAAACTTGTAAACAAGTCCAATGTTCAGAAGGGAAATCCCGCTTCCAAGTTCTAGAAATCCTCCGAAGCTATCGCTGAAATAATATCTACCACCGACATAGCCGGTTAAAATCACATCACTTGCTCCGTAATTATAATTATAAATCGTTTCGTTGCTAGTATAACTGACAATCCTCATGGCCAACATCAAACCTCCATAAACATCAAATTTATCGGAGCTGATTCCATTATAATGGTAAGCGCTTCTTATGCCGATAATGGTATAGTTCCATTTGCTGTTATAATTTGAATATCCGTAATCATATTTATAAGTTTTAAATGCAGCATAAGCACCCAAACTAACTACTCCCGGGCCACCCATTGACCACATTCCTCGTTCGAATTGTAAATTAATAGCGGGTGACTGTGAACCATAGGTAAAACCAGAACCATAGCCTCCCCCAACTCCAATTCCAACCCCAATTACATTGGAGCCCAGATCAAAATGGCCTTGACCAAAAGCCGTATTCATTACTAAGAAAGCGAATAAACAAGTAATAATTTTTTTCATTTTATTTGTTTTTAGTGTGTTAGTTTCAAATGCTAATTAAAAACAAATATATAAGAAAATTAATTAGTTGATAAGAAAGTTTTTATTTTGCTAAATCCAATTACCCGAAATCCCAATAAAGTTAAAAGATATTGACATTTTGTATCTTTGAAAAATCCTATGAAAACTATTGATAATTTATTATTTGTTAATGAAAAAGCACTAATTCGTGTCGATTTTAATGTTCCGCTTGATAAGGAATTTAATATTACAGACGATTCCCGAATACGTGCTACATTGCCGACTCTAAAGAAAATTCTTAACGATGGCGGCTCTTTGATTCTCATGTCCCATCTTGGCAGGCCCAAGGACGGACCTGCTGAAAAATATTCGTTGAAACATCTTGTGAATCCTCTTTCAGAACTTCTTGGCAGGCCTATTATTTTTGCTGAAGATTGTATTGGAGAAAAAACAAAAAAACTTGCAAGTGTATTAAAGCCCGGTGAAATTTTACTGTTGGAAAATCTTCGTTTTCATAAAGAAGAAGAAAATGGTGATAAAGATTTTGCAAAACAACTCGCTTCACTGGGGACAGTCTATGTTAACGATGCTTTTGGAACGGCACATAGGGCACATGCTTCTACATCTGTCATTGCAGGTTTTTTTCCGAATAAGAAATTTTTTGGCTATGTCATGGCTGGAGAAATTGAAAACGCCGATCGTGTTCTCAACCATCCCGTAAAGCCCTTTACTGCTATTATGGGAGGAGCTAAAGTTTCAGATAAAATTCTTCTCATCGAACAACTTCTGAAAAAAGTAGATAATTTAATTATTGCCGGCGGTATGGCTTTTACATTTATAAAAGCGCAAGGAGGAAAAATCGGATCTTCGCTTGTAGAAGATGATAAACTCTCGCTTGCTTTACATATCCTCGATACTGCCCAAAAAATAAATGTGAAAATATATTTCCCAATAGATTCAATTATTGCCGATAAATTCGATGCAAATGCAAACACAAGAGTTTGTGAAATAAATAATATTCCCGACGGATGGATGGGACTTGATATCGGCCCTGAGTCAGAAAAAATTTTCTCCGTCGTAATAAAAAAATCAAATACAATTATATGGAACGGTCCGGTTGGCGTTTTTGAATTTGAAAAATTCTCACATGGAACAAAATCTGTTGCAGAAAATATTGTTGAAGCAACATCGCATGGTGCATTTTCACTAATCGGTGGCGGAGATTCGGCAGCTGCAATTAATAAATTTAATCTTGCTGATAAGGTTTCTTATGTTTCTACAGGTGGAGGAGCTTTGTTAGAATATATGGAAGGAAAAGTATTACCGGGGATTGCAGCTATCAATGATTAGTAAATCACTACTGTCCGGTTAAAATTCGATTTAGTAATTTTTCTTTATTTCTGCAAAAATACCGCATTTTTTCTCACACTTTGAAAAAGTGAGCCCGCTATATTGTATTGAACGCTATTTCATATTTTATTTAAAAAGTTGGTTCCTGATTTAAATTACGTTTTTTAATTGGAAGCTAAATTATAACCGCAAAGCACACAAAGATTTTCGCAAAGCTCCGCAGAGAAAAAAAGTAATTTATCTTTGTGAAACTTTTCGAAAACCTTTGTGTGCTTTGCGGTTACAACACTTTGTGTTTTATTATTTATCCCTCGCAGGAACGAAATATTTTTTCTTCGAACAACAGTGATTAGTAAATTCGTTAATTAATTTTTTCAACGACTACTCCTGTACCATAAGCAAGTACTTCTGTAAGCCCACTCATTACATCGTTAGCATCGTAACGCATATTAATAATTGCATTGGCTCCAAGCTCTTCTCCGTGTTTAATCATTAACTGTAAAGCTTCTTCCCTTGCATTTTCACACAGTTCCGTATAGATAGCGCTTTTGCCACCAAAGATGGTCATAAATCCACCTGCAATATTTCCCAATACGCTTCGTGAGCGGACGGTGATTCCACGCACTAATCCTAGTTGTTTAACAATCCTATATCCTTCAAGCGAAGTACTCGTAGTTATCAAAGTATTATTTTTCATTTTGCTTTTAATTTTTTAAAGATAACTCAACCACCATTTGTCTTTATTATTCTGTTTATATGTATCGAACTTTTTGCATAATGGATAAAGCATTGCTATTACACCCATCCATACTAAATACACAACCCAAAGCTTAAAACCATATCCTCTCAATTGCGGAACATCAGATACCCAATCCTGTAAAAGCATTTTATCCCATCCATAACCTGACAGCTGAGCAAATATCAATGCAATAATATGAATAAGGTACAGATGAAGTATGTAATAGAAAAAAGGAACTCTTCCGAAAATACTAAAGAAGTTTACAAATCTGCCTTTAATCTTTTCGCCATTCGCTAAAAAAAGCAGAACCGGTCCTAAGGTCATAAGTATATATAACAAGGATGGAGGATATTTCATCGGATTCAAAAAATTCATAGCCGTTTTTGTTATTGTATTGTAGTGCTGCCATTTGAAAGGGTCGCCATATATATTTATCGAGCGAAGGATAATGAATAAAGCGATTGATGAAATTCCAATTATATTCAGTGCTTTTTTTCGCTTTGCCGCATCGTACGGGCTTTCATAAAACAAACCAAAACAATAGCCTAAAGACATGACTGCAATCCAGGGAACAACAGGGTATCCAATAAAAAATTTAAAGTTATCCGAAATTTTAAAAGGTCCGCCGTCATGAAGCATTGCCCACCAAATGTTTCCATCATAATGAATTGTGTCAAGAAGGTTATGTCCAAAAATAAGAATACAACTAAATATTAAAATAAATGTTCTCGGAAGATAGACAAGTGCGGCTAAAACAATCATACTTATTCCCAATGCCCAAATTACAAACAAGCCATCTGTTCTGAATTGAACATCAAAAAACCAGGCAAAGTTTACAATTGTTACCTCTATGAAAACCAGCCAAAGTCCCCGCTTAAACAAAAAAGCAGAAAGTTCTCCGGTTTTCTTTCTCCTGCCAACAAAAAAAGCAGATATACCGGCAAGAAAACTAAATGTTGGTGCACAATAATGTGTTATCCAACGTGTAAAATAAATTGGTATCGATGTTTGATTGGGATCTGTTGGATCATAAATAAATGCCGAAATATGAAAATAATCCCTTGTATGGTCAAGTGCCATTATAACCATAACCAAGCCTTTTAAAAAGTCTATGGATTCTATTCTGTTTTTG
>JANLOW010000476.1:0-1942 GCA_031366785.1 Bacteroidota bacterium
TTGAAAATATTTTTACACTTATGTTTCTTGTTACTTCTAGTCTCGACAAGAATTTATAGTCAACAAAAAGCCTCTACAAACTCTAAAGTACAAATATCTGTTAATTGGGGAACGAAATATAAGAATCCAAAGGACGAATTCATAAGGAATATTTTACTTGATGACGGTCAGAATATATATGCTACTATTATTAAATCAGAAGCTAAATTCAGTCTTATTGGATCTAAATCTAATGTAACTCCATCCCTTGTTAAGTATAACGATAAAATGGAATTGATTAAAAGACGTGATTATACAACGAATGAAAAAGACTTATTTTATCATGGAACATTTAATTTTGCCGATGGTTTTATAATATTTTCTTCCAAAATCAACAAAGCGACTAAAGCTAAAGAATTATATGCTCAGAGACTCAATACTGATTTTGACCCTGTAGGTAAAAGTGTTACACTTTGGGAAGTCGTTGGACAAAAAGGTCAGGCGGTAGATTTTGGTTTTAATATGTCACCCGATAAGAACAAATTGTGCATATACCTTTATACAGATCAAGATAAAAAGCTGAATGAGAATTTTAATTATAAAATATTTGACAAAGAATTGAATAGTATCTATGAGAGGAAAGTTACTATTGACGCTCCCTTTAAACAGGTAATTGCTTTAGATGCTGAACTTAATAATAAAGGTGAATTCTTTCAATTAGTAAAAATCTACAATGACGAAAAGAATACTGTTGAAATCGAAACAGCAAGTGGAAAAATTCCGGGATATAGATTATTGCTTACAAAATATTCACAGAGCGATGAAAAAATATTCAATTTCGATTTGAAAGGTAAATTCCGGTATTCAGAAATGGTTGACCTTGATAAGCAAGGAAACTATAGACTTTTCATAAGTTACGAAGATGTTTATGATAAAGGGATAAACGGATTTATGTATTATAAATTTGATTGTACTACAGGAAACATTTTAAGCTCGAGCGATATTCGAATTGATGAGACATTGGCTAAACGAATTGTTGATATGCAAGATGACAAGCAGAAAAGTCCAAAACCCGCTATCTCTACTTTTTTTGGTTTCTCTGACATATATTTTTGTGAGGATGGTTCTATGTTTATCATGTTCGAAAAAAATTATAACTATGAAGATCGCGGCACTACATATTGTTCGAAAGGTATTATTGTTTATAAATTGGATAGTTTAGGTCAGAAAAAATGGGTTAGCTATATTCCTAAAGACCAGGAATACACAAGCTATTCAGGTAATCTTTACCATAAGACAATTCGTTTTAAAAACAAGATATATGTATTATATAACGATAGTAAGGATAATGAGCAATATGATATTGTAAATTCCAAGAAACCACCGAAGAAATATAAAAGTGCATACGATGTTAATTTGATGATGGTTGAATTTGATGATAATGGAAATATGTCACGCAAAAAAATTTCCACATCCGATGAAATGGGGACTAATATCAACATGGAAAAATCAAAACAATTAACCGATAGCCGGGTAGTTTTGTATGGCATATCCTTCAAAAATGGTTTTATTGATATTCAAACCAAGTTAGGCATCGCTGATCTAACACAATGATTCAAAAAATTAAAGTTGAAGATTCGAAAACTATTTTCCCAAAGCAAAATCACTCAAATATCCAAACCTCTCAGTAAGTTTTCCATTCTTCAAAATTGTTCCTCGTTCGATGATTCCTGTTTCATCGTCTGCGAAAAGTGACGGAAGAACTCTTTCTATCAAATGTTTTCCAAATCCATCGGAAGCATCACGAGGTAATTCGCATGGGAGATTATCAATTGCCATAATGGTAATGGAAGTTTTATCAAATGCTTCTGTTTCTTTTTGTGTTAAAGGATTGTAGCCATAAAATTTATTGTCAATCGTACTTGCTCTTGCTGTCGATGGTATGCTTCCATTCACATCACAA
>JANLOW010000477.1:0-1793 GCA_031366785.1 Bacteroidota bacterium
AAGACGATGAGCCCTGAACGGTGGATGAATATCGCACAGATCAAAAACAACGGACGAATGTCCGTCGAAGCGACACAAAATTTATTAATTTTGACATATGAAAATTAACGACAAATGTTTTACAAGTCCGTCGCAGCTGGGATTCAACACCAGGTTCTAAAGAAGGTAGTTGGTATAATCCTATTACAGACGAATCATTGTCACCTGATTTAAATCACCCAGCGCCAATTCTCCCCCATTGGGATTACAAAGACCCTTCTGGGAATTGGTGGAGGATATATGAAGATGGTAGGAATGAATCAAAAAAAATAACTAAATGATTGAAAATAAAAAACCATCTCAAGATGATTGGCGAAGACGAGGCCAAGAAAAATATTTGAAAGGAGTAGAACTTGTATTTAAAGACTATCATCCATATAGTAAAGAATGGGATCACGACCATTGTGAATTTTGTGGTAAAACATTTTCGCTTTATGAAGGAGACCTAAAAAAAGGATATTCAACTAAAGATGGTTATCGTTGGATTTCCGAAGATTGTTTCAATGACTTTAAAGAAGAATTTGAATGGACAGTAATAGAAGAGCTATAATGAAATTAATTTTGAAAATATTGTTTTTCATACTTGCTTTATTTCATACAAATATTAGCGAATCGAAAACTATTGTTTTTGAAGGAGTAACCGCAGAAATAAAATACACGGCAAGTGATATAGGAATTGAAAATGAATCAAGTGTAATTTTAGAAAATGACTTTGGTATAACTTACAAAAGTGAGAGCAATTTAGTAGGTTATAGAAACTTGGTATTACATTCTAAAACTACTTTCGCGCAAACAAGTCTACTCCTGCTCGACGGAATCTTTGAGCGCCGGCCTAGTGCGTCCAGGGGATTCCGGCGCACATAGTACGTCAGCAAGTTCTTTTAAAAAAAATCAAATTATTTAATAAGTTCAGCTTAAGAAAATTTCAAACATTCAATTTGAGCATTCATTTGATTCTCTTGTTCATTGTACTTAAATGTGCTTCAGGTTTTCCACTTGCTTGATCGTTTTATTATACTAAAACAAATTATTAAATTTATACCCAAGCTGCGCCGGATATGCTTATAATTTTATTAATAGCACGGCGTTGCTTCGACGGACATTCGTCCGTTGTTTTTTGGCAGTGGATATTCATCCACTTTTCAAAGCTCATCTTCTTACAAATAACAATCAAATTTGCTAAGAAGTTATCATGTATTAAAGAAGTTCCTGCTCGATACAGTAGTAACTGGCGGTGTCAGACAATCAATTTCCAGAACATTGGGTAGCCCATAATAATTACGAGCCGAGCTGAATAAGTAATCCTGTTCATTGAAAATAATTTTATCTACTACAGGATTTCTGTGAATATAATTTAGTTTTTGCCAGGTCACTTTTTCAGTAAAAAGTTCGATCGCATGATTTTTATCCTGCCAAACTTTATGGTTCTTGTTCTTTGGGTGTATTTTGCCGGCGTGTGCAAATTTATCCAGTAACCATTCCCGGCGACTCTCGGCTTCGTTTTCAATCAGGAAGATTGCATGCTTTGACGTATGTCGTTTAAAATCCCGAATCACATTATCGAGATCAAATGGGATTTTGGTATTAGCAATCAGGTGAAGATGAGATGGCATCAGGCACCAGCCGAAAATATTCAACCCTTTATTTTCCTGGCAGTATTCCAATGAGTCAACAATGAGTTGTTTTTGTTTTACACGAGTAAAAAGATCGATCCAGTCGACGACCGTCATCGTCATAAAATAAGTTTTGTCTTT
>JANLOW010000004.1:0-4340 GCA_031366785.1 Bacteroidota bacterium
GTAGAAGAAGCCGCGAGGCAAATCAATTGGGAAGCAACTTCTTTAATTAATCTCGAGAAATATTAACGATGCATAATTTATTTACAACCTTCAACAATCATTACTTAAAATATTTTAACTTCCTTGAAATGCGCAAACGTATTTTTCGAAATGGATTGATTTTGTTTTTTATACTATCGAAAATTTCTACTCAGGCTCAGGAATATTTCTATCCATTAAATCGTGATATGGATACACGCATCGGAGTGTTTGTCAACGAAGATAAAAGCGGTTTTCACACTTCAATGAAACCTTATACAAATGCAGAGTTAAAAAAAATCGCTCCGCTGGATTCTATTTGGCAGCCAATTCTCAAACCGTCAAAATTTTACAATACATGGGTGGGTAGAAAACTGAGAAAAGAACATTTTATTAATGTTAATGAAGACGATATACTACTATCCATAGATCCAGTTTTTAATTTCCAACTCGGAAGAGATCAGAAAACAAAAAGAAATGTTTATGTAAACTCTCGTGGATTAATGGTACAAGGTAATGTAAAAGATAATTTTTTTTTCTACACACAGTTTCATGAAAATCAGGCGCGATATGTAAATTACATTAGCAATTCTATTAACCGTTATGATGTCGCGCCCGGACAAGGAAAAGTAAAATTTCTTCCTGATGACTCTTTCGACTTCAGCCAGGCAACAGGAGGAATTGCATATACATTAAATAAGCATTTTGATTTTTTATTGGCCAGCGATAAAAATTTTATTGGCGATGGATATCGTTCACTTTTACTTTCGGATAATGCTTACAGCTATCCGTTTCTTCGAATTAATATGACCTTTTGGAAATTCAAATATACTGTTCTATATGCCATTATGCAGGATCTCCAAACTCCACACGATCCAAATGTAGGATACGATAAAAAGTATTCGACCACACATTATCTTGATATCAATATCGGAAAAAAGAATAAAGTTTCCGTAGGAATATTCGAAACCGTAATGTTTAAACAAGCAGCATCTCGCGGTTATGAATTGTCATACTTAAATCCAATGTTGTTTTTACGTCCGGTTGAAAATTCGCTCGATTCGCCCGACAACGTTTTACTTGGTTTAAATACACGATGGAAAATAAACGGACATAATACAATTTACAGTCAGATAATGCTGGATGAATTTCTTCTAAGCGAAGTCCGTGCAGGCAATGGATGGTGGGGTAATAAGCAGGGATTGCAATTGGGTTATAAATCATCCGATATTTTTTCAGTTAAATCATTGAATTTTCAGACGGAATTTAATTTCGTCAGACCATTTACATATCAGCACAGAAGTAATGGTCAAAATTACACGCATCACAATCAGGCATTGGCTCATCCATTAGGTGCCGATTTTATTGAGTCCGTTACTTTTTTAAATTACCGATGGAGAAATTTTTTCGCTGAAATAAAATTCCAATATGCGAAAATGGGACAGAATATTGGCACCTTAAATCTCGGCAACGATATTTTTGAAAGTTACGAAACACGCGCTTATGAATACGGAAATTATATGTTCAACGGTCTGGAAAGTAAATTAAATTCCTTCGATTTCCGGATTGATTATCTCGTAAATCCAAAAACGAATTTTAATATAGAAATAGGAACTGTTTTGAGAAAATTCAGCTATTCATCCGGACAAGATGATTCTCAACTATTTTATTTTGGAATTCGTACTTCTTTAGAGAATTATTATTTTGATTTTTAGTTTCCAAATTCAATTTACTACTTTTACGCCGATGATGAATTTCTTCCTTTGTCTTTTCACATCCTTCCTCGTAGCTTTTGCATCCATTCCATCAATTATCAGAATCGCGAACCGGCTTTCTTTATTTGATGAACCGAATGAACGCAAGATGCATAATAACAGAATTCCCTTGCTGGGCGGAATAGCAATATTCGCCGCTTCATTATTTTCATTTACTATCTGGGCAGCGCCTTACTTTGAATCACAACATCTTTTTATAATTGCTGCACTTATACTAATTTTCTTTTTCGGTTTGCGCGACGACATCGCTCCGCTTGCTCCATTAAAAAAACTTTCGGGACAAGTGATCGCTTCTCTGATTGTAATACTTTATTGCAACATCCGCCTAAGCGGTTTGCATGGCCTGTTCGGAATTCATTCACTATCCTGGGTTTCATCTGTATTCTGGACAATTTTTGTAATGCTTTTTATTATAAATTCTTTTAATTTAATTGATGGCATTGATGGACTTTCATCCGGACTTGGAATAATTTCTTCATTTGTTTTTGGCATATTGTTTTACGTTTATGGAGATTTTCTAATGTCTGTACTTGCCTTTTCATTATGTGGAGCATTGCTTGGATTTATTCCTTTCAATTTTTATAAAGCAAAGATTTTTATGGGGGACACCGGAACAATGACAACAGGATTTATTTTAGCATTACTGTCTGTTCATTTTATGGAATTTTCACGCGAGGTATCAATCAGCTCTTGGTTTAATTATTCTTCAGCACCGACGCTGGTACTGGCAGCATTAATTATTCCTGTTGTAGATATGATGCGGGTATTTACTATTCGTATCATCCGTTTGAGATCACCTTTTTCGGCAGATCGTAATCACATTCATCACAGACTTTTGATGTTGGGTTTGAATCCGGCTCAGGCTTGTTTAATACTATATTTAATAAATATTCTCTTTGTAATTGCAGCCTGGGTTTTTAGAAATGAAAATGCTGTCAACGTTTTCTATATTCTAATAGTAAGTGCTTTCATACTTACCCAATTACCGCAATTGTGGCTGATGATTAAAAAGAAAAAACAAATTGCCTGAAACAAATATTATAAAAGAATTTAAAAATGGAGGCGGATTAAATCGTTCTGTCTTCCATGCACTTTTGTTTCGTCTCTCCGGTTTAGGTTTGATTTTTCTTCTTCAGGTAATGTTGGCAAGGCTGATGGGACCTTCCAATTACGGAGATTACACAGTAATAATTACAACAGTAAATCTTTTGCTTGTTCTAAGTGTATTTGGATTCGACTCATCTATTCTACGTTTTCTTCCATCATTTATAGCGAAAAAGGATTATTCATCAGCCAATGGTTTTGTACGGTTTTCTTACCGCATGATTACCATTCTCTCAATTTTATGCAGCATTGGTTTATTTATTTTTCTATTAACAAAAGCGAAAAAAAATAATATTGCTTTTTCTGAAGGACTTTTTTGGGGAGTTCTACTAATTCCTTTTCTGGCTTTTGTTTATCAGGCGAGTGCAGTGTTGAGGTCTTTAAATAAAATAAAGACTTCTTTATTGTCCGTATATTTTTTATTTCCTGTTTTAATGGGACTTACCTGTCTCTATTATTATTATAGTAATAACCGTTTGACGGTGGATGCAGCCATGCTGATCAACCTCGGATGTTCGGCAGCCATTTGCATATTCATTAACCGAAGAGCCAGAAAAGTTTTAAAAGAACAGGCGCCTTCTGAAAATTTAACATTCGAAAGCAGAAAGTGGATATCTGTTTCATCCATTCTTTTTCTCACAACAGCTTTCGATCTTTTACTCAGGCAATCGGATATATTAATGGTTAGTTATTTTTTAGGGAATACAAAAGCAGGATACTATTCCGTTGCAGCAAAACTTGCTCTCTTAGCTTCTCTGGGTTTATCAGTAGCTGATTATGTTTTTATGCCAAAAATTGCCGCACTTTTTGAAAGTCGTCAGTTGATGAAACTGCAACAATTTGTCAGAAATTCTTCCCTGCAAATTTTAAGCATAACACTGCCTGTCGTCTTCCTGCTTTTTCTCGGCGGAAAATGGATACTTGGTTTTTTTGGAAATGCTTTTTCTTTTTCTTATGTGCCGCTTGTAATATTACTCTGCGGACAAGTAATCAATGCAATGACAGGAATGGTTGGCGGATTAATGTCAATGACCGGTTATCAAAAAACATTTTTCGCTTTTTACTTTTTCGCTTTCATCATTCAGTTTACATTAAACATTATTTTAATTCCCATTTTTGATATTGTCGGAGCAGCCATAGGTTCTTCCCTCGCAATGATTTTTCTAAATATCTGCGCTTATATATTTGTAAAGAAAAAATTAAAGATTAAAGCTTCTTTCTTTTGACGGGATTGTTTTCTTTATAAAATAATTAAAAATGTCATTATAAATGCTATATTTGTACATACTACTTTTCTGCAATGCAAAAAGTTTTACGCTTAAGTCGGACTATAACGCGGTTTAAATCCGCACAACTCGGTGAAAAATTAAATTACCGGTTAAAAAAGTTTTGCTACGAAAAGAAAATATTAGGCAGAAGTAAAGCAACCGTAGATCATTCTTT
>JANLOW010000072.1:0-11625 GCA_031366785.1 Bacteroidota bacterium
TTAATAATTCCTTGCTTTGCCATTGCAGCAATTATTTGGGTTCTTTCTAATCTAAGCAAACAGGAAATATTTTCATTGATTATTTTTGTTGCAGTATTAAGCTTAATTTATTTTGTAATGAAAAAGGTTCAAAATAAATCAGAAACAATTGTGTAGGAAATAAAGTGAGTATAAAAGTAATATGATTATATTATTATCTTTCCTTAATTATATAGTGTTGTTTTTTTCACTAAATCAAAGTAGTTTTCCTTTTATAATTGTAAGTAACAAAAAGTATTGTGACAGTAGATTCAAAGAAATAAAAATTAAAAAAGTATTTGAGTATTTACTTATACTAGAGAACCAGCGATTATGAAAAAATTATTTATTTTATTGATTATTGCATGTTTTACAAATGCTTGCTCATACAATAATAAGAAGAAATTGTCGGATGAAACTATTAACAAGATTAGTAACAGCAATGACACGTGTAAGCTCATAGATGATTACCTAATAAAACTTTCTAATGAGAAGAATTTCTCAGGTGGGCTTCTTATCATTAAAGACGGTAAAAAGATTTTTAGTAAAGGCTATGGTTGGGCAGATAAAGAGAATAAAATACCGTTTTTACCAAGTACATTGGCTTCAATCGGAAGCATAACAAAAGCATTTACAGCTGCAGCAATAATGAAGTTGGTTGAACTGGGTAAATTGTCTGTCGAAGATCCATTAAGAAAGTATTTCCCAAAAATACCCTCAGACAAAGCAAATATTACAATTCACCAATTGCTGACTCATTCATCAGGGTTTCATGAATTTTTAAAACAG
Source organism: Bacteroidota bacterium (assembly GCA_031366785.1). GTDB lineage: Bacteria > Bacteroidota > Bacteroidia > AKYH767-A > 2013-40CM-41-45 > JADKIH01. The sequence goes on from JANLOW010000072.1 coordinate 808, forward strand.
GATGGAGGCGATTATGAAAAAGTAGAAAAAAAGGATTTTCTGGAAAAAGCGTTTATAGAACCTCTGGCATTTAAACCCGGAGAAAAGGCAGTATATACAAACGTTGGCTTCAGTATTTTAGGAATAATCATTGAAGAAGTTTCTGGAAAGGACTATGAAGAATTTTTAAGATTGTATTTATTTGAACCGCAAGGAATAAAAAATATTGGCTATCATTTTCCAATTGCTATTAATGATACCATTGCTATCGGTTATCAAAACGGAAAAATTTGGGGAAGTCATCAACAACATTTTAAACAAGCCGGGGGAGGACCATTTTGGAACTTAAAGGCAAATGGAGGATTGGAAGCATCTTTGGACGAAATTTTTTTGTGGGTAAATGGTTTTACTAACCATACTACTCTAAAAGAATCAAGCATTCAAAAAATGTTTACAGCACATATTCAAGAAGAGGGATATAATGGTACTTCTTCATTTGGTTATGGTTGCAACATTTCACAAAGTAATCGTAATACAAAAATGATAGGAAATGGGGGAAGTAATGGAATTTACTTTGCAAGGTTGATTCGCTTTCCTGAAGAGGGAATTGTTTTTTATATGGTTACTAATGAAAGCACTATAAATACTAATATGGTTTTACCAAATATTTCTCAACTTTTTTTTAAAGGAGAAATTGAAAATGATGCAATTTCACAAAAACCAAAATTTGAGAATGAGCTTTCTAAACGGATTTCTGAAATAATTGAAAGGCCTTCAACTACAGATTTAGCCATTGAACTCGCTAAGGAAAATATAAAAATAGAAGACGATATGGTTTTATTGGAAGTAGGACAGTCATTGATGCAAGAATCAAAAAATGATAAAGCGTTAATTCTCTATAAATACTATACAACGACTTTTCCAAATATTGTAGTTGCCTGGAATGATTTAGGCGATATTTATTTGAATTTAAAAAATAATATGGAGGCAATAAAATGTTATAAACATGCTTTGGATATACGTCCAAAAAATCCAAGGGCAAAGGAATCATTGGATAAATTGACAAAATGATACTACCTCTTCTTTCTTTTGAATGTATAACGGATGAACGGTTTATTAATTATTAATAACTAAACAATTATAATATTAATAATACAATTTCTTGGGTATAACCATCATTGTCATCCCGGTTGAGAAACAAGCAATGGATGATAGAAAAAAGTTAAAAGTATTTTATAAAATATGACCAGAATACCTTTGTTTAAAAACACATCTAAATTTATAGTTTTTGTTTTTATTCTTTCAATGGGGCTTAGATTAACATTGGCATTTCTTAATAGAGAAGCAAATGATAGTCATATGGAAGTGATAAACTGGATTCTTGATAAACATGAATTACCCGTTAAGGAAGATTGTTGGCAATGTTATCAATTAAAGTTCTTTCATGTTTTAGCGGCTGAATTATTAAAAATATTTCAGATTACAAACAATGACGTGAAAATCATTTTCATTCAATTACTAAATGTACTTTTTGGCTTTTTAACATTATTGTTTTTTTGGAAATACTTAAAAAAGTATCAAATAAGTGAAAATATTAAAATTATTGTTTTTTCTTTTTTTGCTTTTAACCCATGTCTAACTGGAATAAACGTGCAGATAACTACTGATACGCTGGAAATTTTGTCTGGTGTACTTGTAATTTATTTTACAGATTTGTTACTAACTGAGCAAAAGCCAAAATATTTAATTGGACTCTTGATCTCATTATTAATAGCGGCGATGACAAAAGCTACCGGACTGGTTTTATTTGGAATAGTTGTAATTGTTTTTATTTTGAAAATATTTTCACAACACTCCAGAATGAAAAGAATAGTTATTATTAAATATTTTTTCATAATCGGCCTGATTTTTTTAAGTGTTGTTCCTTTCGCAGGAGGGTATTATGATTATTATAGGAAGAATAATAGTTTACCTACAAGTGCATGGCCAAATGATCCGCCACCTTTATTTTTTGAATCAACTAATATTGCAAGACCCGGATTGAGGAATATGGCAGAAGGTTATTTTACTTTTCGATATTTCGACATGATAAGGCAACCTTATATTAACAATGAAAGTGATAATTTTCCACTTCACCGAACTTCAGTATGGTCACAATTATACGGGAGAACAGTTTTTATGCACTTTGATCAATGGCCGCATGGTTGGCAAACAAAAGCTCCATTAATTATTAATACAGGTCGAATTCTTATCATTTTAGGAATTATTCCCCTCGGTATTTTTTTACTCGGGTTCTTTACAGGCTTACTAAAAACTATAAAAGTATTTTTAAAAAATGGAATTTCTTCTTTATCAAAATCCAATAATTATATTCATTTAATTACTGCTGTTACATTTTTATTATGTTCTATAAAATACAGTTATGATATTCGAGATTTTAGTGCAATGAAATCTATTTATATATTTCCTGCTTTGCTAAGTTTTATTAAATTATTCTTAGATGGATACTCTTATGTGCAATCTAGAATAATACTAAAAGTTATATCTACGATTCTTATAAGCATGATAATCTTAAGTATCTTTGATATTGGATATTTAATATATCAGCAATATGAATTGAGGTTTAATTTCAATGATTAATTTGAAAATTAATTATCTCAAGTTAAAACATTTGCATTCGTTTGTTAATAAAAAATATTTTTTATTAACTCCAACTATTTCTTTTCGGAAAAAATGTCACCCAATTTTTTTTTAATATCACCCGCAAATTCTTCTGCTTTTTGTCCTATATTCTTAAGAGCATCTTCAGCATCTTCTCCTAAATCTTTAAATTTATTTTTTATGCCTTCACTTATTGATTCACCATTTAAAAGTTTATCAATTTGTGCATGAAAAATATGAGGCATACCTGCTTTTAATTTATCTCCTACAAGAATGATAGAATTTTTTGCCTGATCTTCGGTAATACCGGTTTTGTTTGAAATTTCTTTTATTAATGCTTCCATTTTATTTTGTAATTAGTAATTGATTTAGTTGATAACAAAAATATGTAAAATTTACTAGAAGTTTCATTTTATTTTTCAATTAATCAAAGATGCTTATTCGGATATTAATTAATCTTTTTTAAGATTTAATTACTGTAATTACAGAAAATAATTTTATTTATTCTTGAATGATCTGGAATTTCAAAAGACTTTTTTATTTTTGCAAAAATGTCTTATATTAGCAATATCAAATATTTTATTTCAACTGATTTTAATATCTGTTTATTCTTTAAACTTAAAATGAATTTACCATAAGTAATAATATTATTTAACGTATATAAAAACAATTTATGAGCAAATCAATTATTATTATATTAGTGCAAATTTGTTTAATTGTTTTCTCTATAAAAGCTCAATGGATAAGAACTAATGGTCCTGAATCAGGAGCTGTAGAAGCAATTTTAGTTGATAATTCTAGAATTTATATTGGAACCGATTATGGTGGCATTTACAGATCGGACGATAATGGTAATTCCTGGATAGAAAAGAATAATGGTCTTCCAAATTATAGTAATAAAATAAACTCTTTGGCATTATTTGGAACAACAATTTATGCTGCTACTTTGTATGGACTTTTTGAATCTGGAGATAATGGAGAATCATGGAATTTTGTAGACCCTGTTTTTTATTCCTCAACAATCTTTTCAGTAAGTGTGTGTGGAACAAAAATATTTGTCGGAACTTTTAATTCCGGTCTCTATTGTTCTTCTGATAGCGGTCGTTCATGGCATACAGTAAATAATGGTTTATCATGTCCGTATATTTATTCAGTTGTTAATATTGGGAATAACTACTTTGCAGCAAGTAGTTGTGGCGGAGTTTATAATTCGACCAACGGAGGTTCTAACTGGTCTGCAGTGAATAATGGTTTTACTTATCTAGATGTTAGATCCTTGGCAGTAAGTGGAAATAATATTATAGCCGGATCTCAATACGGAGGAGTTTTTTTATCATCCAATAATGGAGCATTATGGAATTTAGTACTTAATGCTGGCGTGCAATCAATTTTGACAAGTGGAAATAATATTTATGCGGGAATTTATGGAAATGGTGTTTATTTATCTATTGATAATGGATCAAGTTGGACTATTTTGAATAATGGATTTCCGGCAAATCAATCGCGTATTCGAGCTTTGGCTATGAAAGACGATAAAATTTTTGCTGGTGATGGAAGCGGCTCAGGTTTTTATATTTCGTCTGACAATGGTCAATCGTGGAATGCTAGGAATACGGGTTTGAAAGCCTCTTTAGTACTTTCTTTATTAGGTTATGGAAATAATATTATTGCAGGTACTGCAGGTGCCGGTTTGTTTTTTTCGGATGACGATGGGAATACATGGACATCTCGGAATAATGGTTTGCAAAATCAGTCGGTTCATTCATTAGCAAGAAATGGCACTGACCTTTATGCATTGACAGAGGGTAATTTGTTTTTATCCAATAACAACGGATTCTCCTGGACACCAATCGGTAATGGAATTACTTCTCCGAATGCAACAGCTATTATTTTTAATGGACCAAATATTTTTGTTGGCACAGAGGATAATGGTGTATTTGCATCTACAGATAATGGGCTTTCATTTTCAAAAAAAAATAATGGTTTATCAGATACTGTTGTTTATTCAATGGCAATAGTGGACTCTACTTTATTTGCCGGGACTCGAAGTGGCGGTTTATACAGATCATCCAACAATGGAAATTCATGGGCACTCGTTAATGAAGGGATGACAAATTATTATATTCTTTCATTAACTGTTAATGGAACAGATTTATTTGTAGGAACGGACAATCTTTACGTTTCAGGAAATAAAGGTGATTCCTGGAACGAGATTAATATTGGAATTACAAACGGTATTCAAGCTTTGACTTCTTATGGTTCAAATATATTTGCGGGGACTTATAATAATGATTTGTTTTTTTGTAGAAATAATGGATTTACATGGTATGGAATACCGACTGGTTTAACAGATCATATTATTAAAGCGATAACTGTATCTGGACAAAAAGTTTTTGCCAGTGCCTTAGGAAGCGGAGTATATCTGAATAGTCAAATTCTTGCAAACAGTCCTGAATTAAACAATAGTAAAGACGAAACTTTTATTTACCCTAATCCGGCAAATGAATATTTTTCAATCAAAACAGATTCAGAATTGGACAATCTAACTTTTGAAATCTACAATTTAATAGGAGAACTTGTTTATTCCGAATATTTTCAAGGCTCATTAAAATTTATTTCACGGAAGATATCAGTTAAATTACCTTCTGGAATTTATTTTGCAAAATTATTTAATGGAGAAAAACAATTTATAGAAAAACTCAAAATCGAAAATAATTGAAATACTTTCGAATATCAATTTCAATAATATTACATTTATTAAAATTATGAATTTAATTTCTTTATTTTATTTTGAGTTTTTATTCATTACACTTTAACATAAATAAATCGAACTAAAATGAATGTTGCAGTTTGGGATACCTATGTAACCAAAAAGGATGGAAGTATTATGCACTTTGACATTATGGTACCAGTTGAAATTAAAGACAGCAAAATAATCTACGTTTATGGTCTTGAATATTTAAAAGAGAAAGGACATGAAGGACTAGAATTGACACCGAAAGAATGTAAGTTTTGCCATGTTGAAACTGTAAATCCTATATGCGATCAGTCAATAAAAGAAAAGGTTTATTATATTTATGAAATGGAAAATTGCAATTAGCTTATAAGGATATTTATAATTTTCCAATTTTTTAAAATTACGCTTTAAATACTTCCAGTCAAAAACAATGGATATAAATACCTTTCCAAAATAATTAACTTTAGTTTTTTAATGCTTGTTTAATTAATCCTTTCCGAATCATTATATTATATTTGTCGATATGACCGGACTCATTATTTTCATCTTTATATTAGGATACATCGCAATTGCTTTTGAACATGCAATCAAAATTAACAAAGCAGCTATAGCTTTAGTATCAGGTGTACTTTGCTGGGTTGTTTATATACTTTTATCACCTGATAAGCATATAGTGTCCGAAGAACTCACTTACCATTTAGGCGAGCTGTCTGCAATATTGTTTTTTCTGCTTGGTGCAATGACTATTGTTGAATTGATTGATGCCCATGATGGTTTTGATCTAATTACAAGCAGAATTAATCAGACTGATATAAGAAAACTACTATGGATTATTGCATTTATTGCTTTTTTTCTTTCCGCGATTTTAGATAACTTTACAACTACTATTGTTGTAATTTCGTTTTTGCGAAAGCTTATTCGCAATGAAAAGGAACGTTTATTTTTCGCAGGTATAGTAGTTGTTGCTGCCAATGCTGGTGGTGTCTGGTCACCAATCGGTGATGTTACTACAACAATGTTATGGATTGGCGGACAAATAACTGCCTCAAATATTATTATTAAGTTAATATTACCGAGCCTGGTTTGTCTAATTATACCATTGGTTTATGTTTCTTTCAAATTAAGAGGAAATGTTGAAAGACCAATTTTAGAAACAAGCTCTGTTAATCAAGTTCTCTCACAAAAACATCAATCAATTGTTTTCTTTTCAGGTATTGTAATCCTCACGCTCGTTCCTGTTTTTAAAACTGTTACTCATCTTCCACCATTTATGGGCATATTAATCGGACTGGGATTACTTTGGATTATTACAGAAATTATACATGGAGGAAAGGATGCAGAAGACAAGCATAATCTTTCTGTAGTACATGCACTTCGGAAAATAGATTCACCCAGCATCTTATTTTTTCTAGGTATCTTAATAAGTATTTCTGCTCTCCAATCAACCGGTGTACTTACTGATCTTGCTCAATGGCTTACAACAAGTTTGAAATATGACAGCACAATTGTTATTTCAATTGGTTTACTTTCATCCATTGTTGATAATGTCCCATTGATTGCAGCAGCACAGGGAATGTTTGACCTTAATCAATATCCTACTGACCATTACTTTTGGGAATTTCTTGCTTATTGCACAGGAACCGGTGGAAGTGCTTTAATCATAGGTTCAGCCGCAGGAGTCGCAGCAATGGGAATGGAAAAAATTACTTTCTTCTGGTATCTTAAGAAAATTAGTTTACTTGCTTTGCTCGGATACTTTGCGGGAGCAATAACGTATATGTTGCAACATGAAATTTTTGGATTATAAAAAGTTAAAAACTTAATTGTTAGTTTTACAACCATGGAGGATCAAGAGCCTAAGCATGTCCGTCGGATTCGATATAAGGGCAAGCATCCAAAAACATTTAAAGAAAAATACAAGGAACTTAATCCTGATCAATATACAGAAGATGTTGCTAAAGTTATAAAGCAGGGACGCACTCCGGCCGGCATGCATCGTTCTATCTGTATAAATGAAATAATGGAATTCCTGAAAATAGCTCCCGGACAAATTGGACTGGATGCTACGTTGGGTTATGGAGGTCATAGTTTAGAAATGATTAAACATTTACTTCCGGGAGGAAAATTGTATGCTATTGATGTCGACCCTTTAGAATTAAGCCGAACAAAAGATCGTTTATCATCTATGGGATACGGTTCGGATGTTTTAACAATAAGAAGAATGAATTTTTCCCGAATAGATGAAATTATTTCTGAGACGGGCTTATTAAATTTTGTACTTGCCGATTTAGGAGTTTCATCGATGCAGATAGACAATCCTGAAAGAGGATTTTCTTTTAAAGTGGAGGGTCCATTAGACTTGAGACTCAATCCTAAAAGAGGTAAAACTGCTTCTGAACTTTTGAAAAATATTACACAGGATAAATTAGAAGAAATTTTTCAGATAAATGCTGATGAACCTTATGCTGAACTTATTTCAAAAACTATTATATCTAAAATTGCGAATGGAAATTCGATTGAGACAACAACTCAATTACAAGAGATCATTAGAGATACTTTAGAATTTCTTCCTCCTTTGAATCGGAAAGAGGAAATTAAAAAATCATGTCAGCGTTGCTTTCAGGCACTAAGGATTGAAGTGAATGATGAATTTGGAGCATTGGATACATTTCTCGAAAAACTTCCTTATGCACTTTCATCGGGTGGGCGAGTAGCAGTACTTTCATTTCATTCAGGAGAAGACAGGCGAGTAAAAAAATCTTTTCAAAGTTTATACCGGGAAGGAATTTACAGTGATGTTGCATCCGGGCCAATTCGGCCTTCTGCTGAAGAGTGTAATACGAATCCCCGTGCCCGATCAGCTAAATTACGATGGGCAGTAAAAGAATAGTAGGTGATTTTAATGATTTTTCAAAGTTGAAAGTACCTATTCAATCTGAATGTGAAAAATAAGTTTCTTTTTATCATTTCAATTGGTGTTTTAATACTCCATTTTCGAATCCGAAATTAAATAATATAAAAAAATGTTATATTTGCGATAACAACTTATTATTAATGAAGCTTGATTTATCAAATATACTCTTAAAAAAAATAAATATGAAAAAAACTATCATCCTTACCTTCGCATTTTTATTATTAACAATCATTGCTTTTACAGGCACTAAATTCCATACGGATGTTTTCAAATTGGATACCAAGCAAAGTTCTCTAGAATGGTTTGCAGAAAAAGTAACCGGAAAGCACAATGGCACTATAATGTTTTCAAGTGGAGAATTGAAAAATGATCATGGAAAACTAACCGGATCATTTGAAATTGATATGAGCACAATCGAAAACAAAGACATGACAGGCGAATATAAAGCCAAATTAGAAAGACACCTAAAGTCTGATGAATTTTTTAGTGTTGAAAAATTCCCAAAATCAAAATTTGTTATAACTTCTGTTACACCACTTACGGCAGTAAAAGATTTAGGGTATACACACAATGTTAAAGGTTTACTTACAATTAGAGATAAAACAAATGAAATTTCTTTTGATTCAAAAATTAATATAGAGGAAAATAAAATTTCATGTAATGGTTCAATTATTATTGACCGCTCTAAATTTGATGTGAAGTATGGTTCGAAAACATTTTTTGCTGATATCGGTGATAAAATGGTCTACGATAATTTCACAATGAAGTTTAATTTTATTGCAGTAAAATAAGTTGAGTTTTCGTCTTCTTATTGTGGTTGAAATTTATTAATCCTTAATTTTATTAATACTGATTCTATACTCCTGATTTTGGCCATGCTGCTATGCATTATTGGCTTAATTGGTTGTATAATACCCGGACTCCCCGGTCCTCCACTTAATTTTGTTGGCTTGCTTCTGGTGCAATATGTTCACAAGCCATATGAAATTCATACATTAATTATTTTCGGTATACTTACTATTGTCGTTCTGGTCATTGATTACTTATTGCCGTTCTGGTTTGCTAAAAAATTCGGAGCAACCAAAAAGGGGATTTTGGGCAGTATAATCGGAATGTTTGTAGGAGTATTCTTCACCCCAGTGGGAATGATTTTAGGACTTTTAATAGGAGCGATTATTGGAGATTTGCTGGCAGGCAGGACAACTCAACAGGCTAGCCGATCCGGAATTGCAATTTTTTCAGGAACTCTGTTATCTGTAGGGCTGAAATTAGGAGTTAGTAGTTTGATTTCTATTTTTGTTTTTTATGAAAGTCTTTTTATGTTTATTTAATTTAAATTAAATAATTTTTATTTTCAATTTACGAATTATTGTTTAACATCAATTGTATTTCAATACTAAACTAAAATCGATTTTTGCTTTTGAAAAAGCTGTTGAGATGAAAGGAATTTTGTTCGCAATTATTATTATTTTCCTCTAACCAATTTGGTATCATTTACTGTAAGTTATTCAAAGAAAAATTACTTAAAATGGTTTAAATTTTAGATTAAAGTTTGTAATTAATAAATTTGTTATGTGGGAAATAGGCTATTGTAAATGAATCGGTTCTAAGAATAAATAAAAATATTATGAAAATAGATGCCTATTAATCATATTTTTAATTGATTTCTTACATTTTGTATTTTGTTTTGTTTTGTTCTTTTTAAACTTATTTCCCCTTTTTCATTTTTCAAATTATTTTTAATGTTTGTTTTTGGGATTATATATTACTTTTTTTTACTTCTTAAGCAGAATTATTTAAAATGATCTTTCAAAAGTTTGATGTGCTTCTTTTTCTGCTAACAATTATATTTTTTTTTAGTAAATATTGTGTAGGGAAAAATATTGTTAATGAAGACACTTAAACTAACAATATAAAATAGAGTTTTGAGATAAAATTGGTAATCAAAGTATGCTATTCAAAAATGTAGAGAACCCAATGGATATTCGAAGTGTGCAAATGCCACTCATCGGGAAAACATATGAATGGTCATTCAATTTTATTTTCGTTTCTGCTTTGGCATATAGTTCACTCAGCGTTTTTATAATTGTTCTTTTTTTAAACCCCATTAATTTAATAGCAGCAACTAGTGGAGACTATAGATCAGTCGCAACAGGAAATTGGAATGCAGTAACATCATGGGAAAAATATAATGGATCAAGCTGGGCCGCTGCAGCAACCTCACCGACAAGTGCTGATGGAATTATTACAATTCAAAACAGTCATACAATTACGGTAACTGTAAGCGTCACTGCTGATGAAGTAATCTTGAATGCAGGAAGTGTATTGACTATTGCAACAGGAAAAACTTTTACTATTGCCAATGGAACCGGAAATGATTTTACTGTAAATGGGACACTCAATATTTACGGCACTTTAACCAATAACAGTAATAGTATTATGTTATTAGCAAGTTTAGCTGTTTTAAAGAATGGTGGAGTGCATACTTTTTCTGCAGGTGCTACAATGGAAATTAGTAATAATGGAA
>JANLOW010000074.1:0-6736 GCA_031366785.1 Bacteroidota bacterium
GTATTGGCTTTAATCGCTTTAGGATTAAAAAAATGTAAAGAATCCCGCAATCATTATCAGGATCGAACAGTTACTAATATTGAAGGCGATTGGAGGCATCATAAAATTATCTATACAAAACACGCAAGGTGTAGAATGGAATGCAGGGAAATATCGGAAGGCGAAGTCGAATATATTTTAGCGAATGGCGTCGTTAATGAAGATAAAAGTAAAGAAGAAAATGAAGAGGCTGATGGACATTGTCCAACGTATGCTTTAGAAGGCAACACTGAAGACAGCCAGCATGTTCGAATTGTTTTTGGAGCCTGTGATAAAATTACAAAAGTGATTACTGTTATCGATCTTGGTGTTGATCATACATGTAATTGCCGATGAAAATGAATTAATCATTTAAGCAATTCGGATTATTTTTTATTTCTGTTAAAAAAATTTCACAAGTATCTTTTATCGATTTCTCCATCGAAATAAAATTAATGCCAATTTCTTTTTTAATTTTTTCACTCGAATAATTCCATTGCATAAAACTATTACGAGCAGTTTCTTTGGTAATCAATGGACTTTTCTGCATGAAAAAACTTTTAATCAATTCTCCGCGCCAGCCAATTTCTGCAAAAAACTTATTTACTTTTATTTTCGCTTTTGGGCGCCCAAGATTTGTTGCAATCAAATCAAAAATATTTCGATAGGAAAGATTTTCAGCATTGATTATATAACGTTCATTACTAACACCTTTTTTCATAAGCAGAATAGCCGCTTTCGATACATCTCTAACATCAACAAAACCGGTTATGCCATCGGTATAAAATGAAAGCCCTTTCCAAACTTGTGAAAACATCTGGGTACTTCCTGTCTTCCAGTTACCCGCTCCAATAATAATTGAAGGATTAATTATAAATGCAGATAGCCCTTCTTCTATTCCCCGCCATACTTCTCTTTCGCTTCCATACTTACTGATTGCATAATTTGAATTCTGCGATGATGTTTTCCACCAGGATTTTTCATCAATAAATTTTTCCCCATCTTTTCTGCCAAGCGCAGCTACTGAACTTACATGACAAAATCGTTTAACACCTGTCTTCAAGGCCATGTTGACAACATTCGCTGTGCCTTCAGCATTTATAGTCATCATTTTATTTTTTTCAGAAGAGAAAAAAGAAATAAATCCCGCCGAATGATAAACTGTCTCAATATCTTTCATTGCATCTTCAATAGAAAAAGCATCATTAATATCGCCTTCAAACCATTCAATATTATGAAGATACTGCGGATTTGCTAAAAATAGCCGATTGACAATATTCATCGAACTTCCAGTCCTTCGCAATGCACGAATCTTTGTTCCTGAAGCTGCGAGATCGTAAAGTATTTGAGAACCAACTAAACCGGTTCCGCCTGTAATTAGAATCATAATCGGTAAAGATATTATCTTTGACGAAATTTTGTTTATTACGATCCCAAATTCATTTTTTTTGAACTTGTTATCCAATATCAAATAACTAATAACTATTAACAAATATCTATTATCTAATATCTATTATCTAATTTCTATTATCTAATTTCTATTATCTAATTTCTATTATCTAATTTCTAATTTCTATTATCTAATTTCTATTATCTAATATCTAATATCTAATAACCAATGACAAACTTTATCGAAGAATTACGTTGGAGGAATATGTTGCATGACATGATTCCCGGAACTGAGGAGCTTTTAAAAAAGGAGATGATAAAAGGCTACATTGGTTTTGATCCAACCGCTGATTCTTTGGGCGTAGGAAATTTAGTTCAGATAATGACATTGTTGCATTTTCAGCAAGCGGGACATAAACCTATTGCTCTCGTCGGTGGTGCTACAGGCATGGTGGGTGATCCTTCCGGCAAATCACAGGAAAGAAATCTTTTAAGCGAAGAGTTACTCCAACATAATCTCGATAGTCAGAAAAAACAACTTGAGAAATTCCTTGATTTCAATTGTGGTGAACATTCTGCTGAAATTGTAAATAATTACGATTGGTTTAAAAATCTTAGTTTTCTTGATTTCATCCGCGATGTCGGAAAACATATTTCCATTAATTATATGCTTGCGAAGGATTCCGTTCAAAGCAGACTTTCAACAGGTATGTCTTTTACCGAATTTTCTTATCAATTGGTTCAAGGATATGATTTCTATTACCTATGGAAAAATAATGGCGTGAAATTACAAATGGGTGGATCCGATCAGTGGGGAAACATAGTTACAGGCACAGAATTAATCCGCCGTAAGGATGCAGGTGAAGCTTTTGCACTTACAACTCCTCTAATCAAAAAAGCAGATGGAACTAAATTCGGAAAAACAGAAGCAGGAAATATCTGGCTAGATGCCAAACGAACTTCACCATATAAGTTTTATCAGTTTTGGCTAAATGCATCCGACGAAGATTCGAAAAATTTTATTCGAATATTTACATTGAAAACAAAAGAAGAGATTGAGTCATTAGAAGCTGAACACCATAAAGCCATGCATTTGCGGATACTACAGAAAGAACTCGCTAAAGACATAACTATTCGTGTTCATTCTCAAAAAGACTATCAAGCAGCGATTGAAGCCTCGGAAATTCTTTTTGGTTCAGGAACAACGGACGGACTTCAAAAAATTTCAGAAACTGATCTGCTTTCAGTTTTTGAAGGTGTACCGCAAATATCTTTCGCTAAAAGTGAAATTGTAGCTGGTATAAACATCGTAGAACTTCTTGGTGAAAAAACAAAAATATTTCCTTCGAAAGGAGAAGCAAGAAAAATGATACAAGGAGGTGGCGTTTTTTTAAATAAAGAAAAAATCTTGGATTTGGAATACATCGTTACTTTGAAAAATGTTATTAAAGAAAAATACATTTTAGCTCAAAAAGGAAAGAAAAATTATTTCCTGATTATACTTATATAATTCAATTAGTTTTAAATCCCATAATTTTAATGACTAACAAACGCAGATTTACTATAATATTTATTTCATTGACTCTTGGAAGCATACTTTCAATCTGGATTGTAAAGAAAAGAATGGGAACTCTGTCTCCTCAGAGCTATATGCAACTTGTTTTTAATTTTATATTTGCTGCTGCCATTGTTATTGGCATTGCATTGCTTTTTAAGAAAATGAATAAGGATGAAAAATAATCAATCAATAATCAGATTGCATCCTCTTACATCTGAAAAATCAAATCGGCCTATAACTTCAAAAGAATGATCCGGGTAAACTTTCCCTAAATCCTGCGTCGATATAAAAGCGCAGGAGTCTATATTTGCAAGATCTATTATATTTATTCCTCCGGAAGTTTTCAATGCAGCCGGTTCTAATGGATCATACGGATCTCGAACTAAAATACGCATCCAGGCAGGCGATTTGAAGATTCCTTTTCCGGATGAGTAAGCTTGTGATAAAAGTTCTGTCATTCCATATTCAGAATGTATAACTTCAACGCCAAATCCCGCGCAAAGTAATTCGTGCACCTCTTCACGAACCATTTCTTTTCTTTTACCCTTCATTCCTCCGGTTTCCATAATAATTAACTCCGGGAAATTAATTTTAAAGGAAGAGGTGAAATCAAGAAGCGCATAAGTCACACCAAATAAAATTGTTTTTCTTTTTTCTTTTTGTAATTGTTCAAGAACTGAAAAAAGTTTTCTGTATTCATCCAGATAAAAACCGCTGGAAGCAGAGTGTGAAGCTTTGATTAATTTGTCGGTCATATAAATTAATGACGACCCTTCTATTTCGAGGTAAGAAGGAAGTAATGCTAAGATTGTATAGTCGGATGAACTGCTGTAAAAAGAAGAAAATATTTTTGAAAAAATTTTTTCATAGAAAGAAATGTCTTTAATGTAATGTTTGCTCGCCTGACCTCCGGTTGTTCCGCTGCTTGTAAATATTTGCTGATAATTTTCATTACCAGTTAAAACCTTATTTGTTTTGAAAATTTCAACAGGTAAAAATGGAATTTCGTAAATAGTTTTAATTTTTTCGGGAGAAATGTTAAAGCTCTTTACGAACTCCGAGTAAACTTTATTATTCTGAAATTGATATCGAAAAACTTCCATAGCAAGGTTCTCAAAATCATCTTCGTTTATAATAAGCTGAAGACTTTCAAAATAATTAAACCGAACCATCAGATTTGTAAAATTTTATTTTCCTTCGGAGGATAGTCTGTTGAATAATGAAGCCCAATACTTTCTTTACGTGCCATTGCAAATTTAACAATCAGGTAAGCAATGGATAATAGATTTCTCAACTCACAAATTCTAGGAGAAACAATCGTGCGGCCGTACAATGCTTCAGTTTCCCCGTAAATAATCCGAAGTCTGTCTAATGCTCGTTTAAGTCGTAAATCTGATCTGACTATTCCTACATAATTACTCATTACTGTTTGTAATTCATTCAGGTTTGATGTAATCAAAATCATTTCATTCGGCTGCACTGTTCCTTCCGCATTCCATTCGGGAGCAGTCATGCAATATTCTATATCCTTGAAATAAGAAAGTACATCTTGTGAAGCACGATGTGCAAATACTAATGCTTCGAGTAAAGAATTAGATGCAAGGCGGTTTCCTCCATGCAGTCCTGTACAGGAACACTCACCGGCAGCATATAGATTTTTTATGGAACTTCTGGCGAATTCATCAACAACAATTCCGCCACACAAATAATGTGCAGCAGGGACAACCGGTATCATCGCTTTTGAAACATCAATTCCTATGCTTTTACATTTGCTATAGATATTAGGAAAATGTTTTATAAAATTTTCTGTATCAATTTTTTTACAATCAAGAAAAACATAATCATCTCCGCTGATTTTCATTTCGCTGTCTATTGCCCTGGCAACAATATCTCTTGGAGCAAGTGAACCACGTTCATCATACTTGTGCATAAATTCAACTCCGGATTTTGTTTTAAGTATGCCACCCATTCCGCGAACTGCTTCAGTAATCAGAAACGAAGGACGCTCGCCGGGGTGATACAATGCCGTAGGATGAAATTGAATAAATTCCATGTCCTTAACCAAACCCTTCGCTCGATAAACCATGGCTATACCATCACCTGTTGCTATAACAGGATTGGTCGTTGCAAGATAAACTTGTCCGGCACCGCCGGTTGCCACTAATGTTGTTTTTGATAAAATAGTTTCGACCTGGCCAGTAACTAAATTGAGTGCATAAGCACCAAAACATTTGATATCGGGTGTTCCTCTTTTGACTTCTTGTCCGAGATGATGTTGTGTAATTATATCAAGTGCAAAAAAGTGAGTGCTAATGGTAATGTTGGGATGTTCTCTTACACGTTCCAGAAGAGCACGTTCAATTTCATTTCCTGTCGCATCTTTATAATGCAGAACGCGATGAGCACTATGACCTCCTTCACGTGCTAAATCAAAATCCCCTTTAGTGTTACGATCAAATCGTGTTCCCCACTCAATGATTTCGCGGATACGATCGGCACCTTCTGTTATTACAAGACGTACAATTTTCTCATCACACAAACCGGCACCGGCAATTAATGTATCATGGATATGTTCTTCAAAAGAATCCGGCCCTTGAAGAACACCGGCAATACCACCTTGTGCATATTTTGTATTAGACTCATCGGCATTTGCTTTGGTGACGATTAAGACTTTACCGTGATCGGCCACTTTTAAGGCATACGTTAAACCGGCAATTCCCGAACCTATTATCAAAAAATCAACGGTTTGTCTCATATGGGCGTAAAAATACGAAAACGATACGAGAATAAAGTTTTAATTGTGCTATTATAAGTATAAGGATTGTACTTTTGCAGACGAATTTCATACCTGTGAGATTGAAAATATTAAGTGAACTGTATTTTATTTTATTCAAATACAGCGTTACTAAAATCAAATAGATCAGTATCTTTGCACTATGGAAGTTAAAAAAGTAGTTACTGTTTATGCGGAGTCTACACCAAATCCCGCTTCAATGAAATTTGTACTCAACAATTTTCTTTTGGAAGAAGGCAGTGTTGAATATACCAATAAAGAACAAGCCAAAGAATGCCCGCTTGCTGTTCAGCTTTTTTCTTTTTCCGGAATATCGGGAATTTTTATAACTACAAATTTTATTACAATTTCAAAATCAACAGACATCGATTGGTATGAACTGATTCCAATTCTTCGTGAATTTATTAAATCTTACATTGAAAGTAATCAACCTGTTTTTACCGGATCAATAAATAAAATCGCTGACCCTGCAATCGAACGCACACATTCTTCATCAGCAATTGAAAGCAAAATTATAGAAACACTTGATGAATTTGTGAAACCTGCAGTTGAACAAGACGGCGGAGCCATTCATTTTAAATCTTTTGAAGATGGTATCGTAACACTTATTTTAAAAGGCTCATGCAGCGGCTGCCCATCTTCTGCAATTACTCTTAAAAATGGTATTGAAAATTTATTGAAACAGTTAATACCTGAAGTGAAGGAAGTGGTGGCTGAGGCGGCTTAAGTTTTATTTCGGATCAAAAACTTTTTTGGAAATTCTAATCATGGTTGGGTGATTCGCGCAGAGGGCGCGGAGCTCGCAGAGGGGGATTTTTAAATGTTATTTTTCTATAAGAAGCCTTTTAAAAATTATTTAACCGTTTCAAATCCTTTTTCCTGCCATTTTAGAATTCCGCCTTCGAGGTCATAGACTTTTTTGAATCCTTTTTTTGACATCATGTCTGCAGATTCGCTACTTCGATGACCGGAACGGC
>JANLOW010000055.1:0-5703 GCA_031366785.1 Bacteroidota bacterium
AATTAATTCTTGATAAGGTTGAAAGTGCCGGTGGAAAAATACTTGTTCCTAAAACACAAATATCGCCGGAATACGGCTATATGGCTGTTATTCTCGATACCGAAGGAAATAGAATCGCTTTACATTCTGTCCACGGAAATTAATCCGGCAACATATTTTTCACATTGAATCTTTTTCTAAACTTAAAAAATTAATATATTCCTTAATATTGCCATTAAATTTTTTCAATAGTACATTCTTCATTTCGTCTTTTTGAGCATCGTAACGGATGAAGTCTATAAAATATGCATTATTAGGAAGCTGTTTATTGAATACATTTTTGTATCGCAATGGAAAATGAAAGGTTATTGTGTCAAGGGAATTTACAATTGCTTTTATTAGTATATTTTTATTTGTCTGTTTGAAAATTGTATTTGAATCATTCATACTCATATATAAAGAATCTAATAGATGGGCACCAATTAACATATGCCTACTGAATCGATTATAATCCTCTTTGTTTTTAATATATTCATCAAATTCTTTTGAATCAATTCCATAAGTCGACCGAAGGAAATGGATTGCACCCTGTTCTCCGCAAACTGAAGCAAGATTTTCGTTTAGATTTACATTACTTTTTAAATATAATGTGGAATGAGTTAATTCATGTATAATCAATTCGGCCAGTTGTCCTTTGTTTCTTCGGAACATGCCGGATAAGATGGGATCATGAAACCAACCCAATGTACTCCAGGCAGAAACTTCTCCATAATCAGTATCAAAGCCCTGGACTTTTAAAAGCGCTTCTTCCTTTTTTCCTTTGTCATAATCAAAGAATCCTTTGTAGGTTACTTTACCCAACAATGGAAATTTCCACTCAAAAGCTTTCATTTCAAAAGGCTCGCTTGCAGTAATAACCCAAAGAAGTGGTTTATCTTTTTGGTCAAAAAATGTAGTATAATTTTTAGAAGATTTTAATCCAATGGTATCAATTGAAAACTTTTTAATTTTTTCGATGAAATATATTTTTTGTTTTATAGAATCCGGAACTGTTGTGTCAACAAGAACGTCCTTCATACTTCGGGCATTCATTACAATATGCATTTGTCCCTTGAGTTGATCTATTCCATAAAGTAAAAGGGAAAAATTAAAGGCTGACCAGATTATGATTATCATCAGCAATAAGAAAATAAAACGTAAAAAATATCGTAAAAATATTTTCATCTTGTCAGATAGTTGTAAAAGTATTTTCCTTGCTGATCGCTAGCGGGAAAGAATCACAATTATTAGAATAAACCTTTGACTCTTGACTCTTGATTCTTGGCTCTTTATTCTCAATTCATCCCTTTCAGCTGCTCTTCAATTGCTTTAATTTTTGCTTCTGAATCTGCTTGTTTCTTTTTTTCATTTTCTAAAACTTCAGGTTTTGCATTGGCAATAAAACGATCATTGGCAAGTTTAGATTGAACAGAATTTAAAAAGCCTTTATTATATTCAAGTTCTTTGATCAACCTCTCTTTTTCAGCATTTACGTCTATCGTTTCTAAAATTGGAAGATAAAATTCAAATTGGTTTACAAGGAAAGACAATGCATTTTCCGGTTTTTTATCTATGGATTTAAATTGTTTGAGGTTTGCCAGCCTTATGATAATATTTTTAAAACGTTCATCAAATGTTTTTTCAGTTCGGATAAATAATTCTAGTGATTCTTTAGGAGAAATATTTTTCTGTTTACGGATATTTCTCAATTGTTGAATTATTTCTGACGCTATTGTAAATCCTGAAAGTAATTTGGGATCATAAGTAGAAGTCGATGGCCATTTTTCAATTATCAGACAATCTTTTGATTTTCTGTCTTTCAATAAATGCCATAGTTCTTCAGAGATAAAAGGCATCCATGGATGAATTATTTTTAAAAGATCTTCAAAAAAAGAAATGGTTGTATTAAGAGTTGTTTTATTAATAGGTTTTGGATTGCCTTCGATAAATTCAGGTTTAATCATTTCAAGATACCATGCGCAGAAATCGTCCCAGATTAATTTATAAGTTGCCATTAATGCATCACTCATTCTGTATTTTGAATAATGATCATTTATGATTTCTAATTGTTCATTGAAGCGAGACCGGAACCATTCTATTGCAATACAATCGCTTTCACTTTGCTGTTCATCGTGAACAGTCCATCCTTTGATCAGGCGAAAAGCATTCCATATTTTATTAGCAAAATTTCTGCCTTGTTCGCAAAGAGATTCATCAAAGGGTAAATCATTACCGGCAGGTGAAGCAAACAACATACCTACTCGAACTCCATCGGCGCTATATTTTTTAATCAATTCAATCGGATCAGGAGAATTTCCGAGTGACTTCGACATTTTTCTTCCTTGTTTGTCCCGCACAATTCCTGTTAAATAAACATTTGTGAAAGGCTTTTCTCCTATATATTCATAACCGGCAATTATCATTCTTGCAACCCAGAAAAATAATATTTCAGGAGCTGTTATAAGATCATTTGTCGGGTAATAATATTTTATATCCTCGTTATCCGGATTTTTAAAACCATCAAATACACTTATTGGCCAGAGCCATGAACTGAACCATGTATCAAGAACGTCTTCGTCTTGCTTTAAATCTTTTTCGGAAAAATCAAATTCAGGAAAAAGTTGTTTGAATTCAACCATGGCTTCTGAAGAAGTTTTCGCTACTACAAACCTGCCTTTAGGATCATACCAGGCCGGTATTTGTTGACCCCACCAAAGTTGACGTGAAATACACCAATCGTGCACATTTTCCATCCAATGACGATAGGTGCTAATGAACTTATCCGGTATGAGTTTTATATTTCCATTCAGAACATTCTCCAATGCCGGTTTACTGATTTTGTCCATTTTCAAAAACCATTGCATCGAAAGTTTTGGTTCAATGACAGCATCTGTTCGTTCGGAATAACCAACTTTATTTTTGTAATCTTCAATCTTAACAATATATCCGGAAGCTTCGAGGTCTTTTACTATTTTCTTACGAACTATAAAGCGGTCTTCACCCACGTAGAAACGAGCGGCTTGACTCAAAGAGCCATCATCACTAATCGTGTCGATAACTTCAAGTCCGTGTTTTACACTTAGATTATAATCGTTTATATCATGCGCAGGAGTTACTTTTAGGGCACCTGTACCGAATTCCATTTCGATATATTCGTCAAATATTATAGGCACCGGACGATTTACCATTGGGATTACAGCAAATTTTCCTTTTAGTTTTTTATATCTTTCATCATCAGGATGAACACAAACACCTGTATCACCTAAAATTGTTTCGGGTCTTACTGTGGCAATTGAAATGAAATTTGTTCCATTATAATTTTTACCGTTGACTTCTGTCGACCAACCTTTTTCATTTAACGTCCAGTCGGATTGATTTTCCTTGAGTAAAGAGGCCAACGATGCATCTATTATCGGGTATCGAACATAAATCAATCGTGAATTTACCTCCTTATGAATTACTTCTTCATCGCTCACTGCTGTTTTGCCGACCGGATCCCAGTTCACCATTCTCACACCGCGGTAGATATAACCTTTTTTATGTAGATCAATGAAAACTGAAATTACAGCATCACTGAGATCTTTTTCCATTGTAAAACGTGTCCGTTCCCAGTCGCAGGAAGCTCCCAGTTTTTTTAATTGTTCCAGAATAATTCCGCCATATTTTTCTTTCCATTCCCACGCATATTTTAAAAAGTCTTCACGAGAGATATCTTTTTTATTTATTCCTTTTTCTTTGAGCATGGCAACAACTTTGGCTTCTGTTGCAATAGAAGCATGATCAGTACCGGGTACCCAGCAAGCATTTTTTCCCAGCATTCTTGCACGACGAATGAGTACATCCTGAATGGTATTATTCAGCATATGTCCCATGTGCAACACACCGGTAACATTCGGCGGAGGAATAACGATTGTATAAGGTTCCCTTTCATCAGGAAGGCTTCTGAAAAATCCTTCTTTTATCCAGTAAGAATACCATCTATCTTCCGTCTTTGAAGGGTCGTACGTTTTTGGGATTTCTGCCATAGGTTGCGAAAATAATAAAAATTGTATCAAGTATCGAGTATCAGGTATTGGGATAAAAATGAATCTTAATTCATGTTTTAATTTGAAATAGGAGAACCCATTCTAACCGACTAATCCTGGATCGAATATTGTTTTTTTATACGCCATTCTTTGGGGTAATAGTTATTGATTCGGGTGCCGATGTTTTTTATCCAACCTAATTGAAATGACTTATAATTTACAAGTGACCAGCCTTTTGGAATTTCTAATTGTAAATTTCCACCTTTTAGATATTCTATAGCTTCCATTTCAGTTAATTCCTTTGAAGGCAGATCTTCTTTCAATTGTAAAGATAAAGCAATAGCAGCTGAAGGAATAAAGTCTTCACCCTTGAAATCTCCCATGTAAATTCCGGCAAGCCTGACATAAAAATTTCTGTTTATAGTATTTAATGAATTCAAATGTACATTTGGAATTGCAAACAATCTGTCATCTTTTAAAAGCGCAGAAAATAATTCCTCATTCTTTAAATATCGGATCAGGTGTTTTTTAAAAGGACTATCAATTTTATCGCTCGCTTTTTTAACAGGAATTCGGTCACCATCTTTTTTTTGTAATAGAGATATATAAAATCCTTCTCCTCTAATTCGGTGTGGAAAAAAAACAAGGCCATTTTTTGTTTTTAATATACCAGGGAAATTGGATTCGATTGTTTGTATTTTCATATCGAATTTTTCGTAAAGTGCTTGAACAGGTGTATCATTTTCATCTTCTTCGAATGTACAAGTACTATAAATCAAAAAACCTCCGGGACATAATGTGGCATAAGCATGTTTTAATATTTCATGCTGACGAACTGAGCAGCGTTGAATGTTTTCTTCACTCCATTCATCTTTTGCATTTTCATTTTTTCTAAAGAGGCCTTCACCACTACATGGGGCATCAACAACAACAATATCAAAAAATCCAATTAGTCTGGTGAAATCGGCAGGATCATTTTGTGTAACAATAACATTTTCTTTTCCCCATTTTATAATATTCTGGCGTAAGATATTATTTCGGGATGCTATGATTTCATTACAAACTAGTAAGTCGGTATCATTAATCATCGATAAAATATGAGTACTTTTTCCACCGGGTGCGGCACATAAATCAAGAATGCGAATAGGTCTGTTCAAATTTTTCTTTGCTTGTATAAACGCTTGTTCTAAAAATTGCGAACTGGCGTCCTGAACATAGTAACAACCGGCATGGAAAAGAGGATCAAAAGTGAAAGAGGGTCTTTCTTTTAGATACCTTCCTTCTTTAGACCACGGAATTATTTTCTCTGTCGAATAAATACCTTCTCTTTTAAATGGATTAAGACGAATACTTACAGTTGGATTTTGTGATAAACTTTCTATAAAGGCATCATATTCATTTCCCGCAAATTTATGTGCGTGTAAAAGAAAGTTTTTGGGTAGCTGGGACATAGAAGAGAGAATCAAGAATCAAGAGACAAGAACGGATATTTAATTAGAATTATGAATTATGAATAGCGAATAACGAATAACGAATAGAGATTGGACACTCGTAAGCGAATCAAGATACTAAGAATAAGATAAATAGAATATATTTTTTGGAAATCTAAATAAAATTCTGATACTTGATACCTGATATTTGTCTTGATTCTTGATTCTTG
>JANLOW010000058.1:0-3174 GCA_031366785.1 Bacteroidota bacterium
AAATGAAAAGCCCTATGATGAGTTTGTTCTTTATAGAGAACGCAATTATTTTATTGAGCATGATTTTACAATTAATGAAATGAATTAAGATTGGCGGTGGGTTAGCACCATTAATAATTTTTGTGTCAGCTTTCAGACACTCATAAATTCATTAACTGATTTGAGGGGGCTGCCAAATCTTATTGAGAACGGCAGAAGAATAAATCATCACATTGGAGGCAACCGAAATTATTTCGGAAATAATGTGTGGTTCACAAAATGAAAAATTGTGTTGTTGATTGAAAGCAACAATATTGTGCATAGTTGCACAATCATTTGATTTGAAAGGCAAGTTGTCGTGTTCGTGATGGTCGTTGTCGGTATGTTCAGGGTTGTTGCTGTAATGGTCGCTAAGGAAATGAGAAAAAGACTTGTTCTGTTCGTCTTCATGGTGTGTTAAATAGTGATGTATAAGAACTGGCAACTTCAAAAGTTGGTGAAGCTCAGTGTTTGCAGACAGAAAAACAAAGAAAAGGGTTATTGCAGCTAACTTTTTCAACGGGACAAATGTAAGTAAAATTAGGTGACAAAACTTGCTACGAAGTGGAACAATACGTTGGCTAAAGCACTCTTTTATTTCTAAATTTAAATTTCAATAAAACAAACACCACTCAATTATTTCAAAACAAAATTTGAACTAAAACAAAAAATCCCATCAGTCAACCGGCTGATGGGATTTGAAAATATTATTTTTATTTATTTACGTAAAACGATTCTTTGTATTTTATCGCCGGCATCTGATTTTACTTTGATGAAATAAACGCCATCCTGATAATTTGAGAGGTCTAATTGGTAATTGGTTTCAGCGTTTTTTAATTCTACTTTTTTAAGTTCTTTCCCAAGTACATTATTGACAATAAGTGTTGCATTTTTTGAATGTAAATTGCTTACATCGATTGTCGATAAGCCCCTGGATGGATTTGGGTAAATAGAAAAAGATTTGTTTTGAGAAGTTTTATTAATTCCTACTCCAACAGAACCTATTGTTGCACAAAAATCATCGAAGGCAACATTACCCGAATCTTTGTCATAGAAGAATTTTACAAACGATGTTCCAACCAATAGTGGATATTCTTTAACCATTTCAACAAATGCAGGGATTGGACTAATCATATCTACCAGAGTATAATTAATGCTATCGGCAGATTCATAAATATAAAATTTTCCATTAGCCAACGATCCGCCGTTTGATGCATTTCCTTTCATCCAGAAATTGAAATACGTTGCACCATTGATATTGGGAGTTATAACAGTTGCGCTGTCTACACCAAATTTATAAGAATTAGGAGCAATACCGGTACTTGCTGCACTTGTATAAAAACTGAATTGCGAAAAATAAGTAAATGTCCAATTATGGTAGTTCGCTGAAGCATGAGATGTATCGTAGTCAGTAAAATCTTCGCATAAAACATTTGTTTGAGCAATAGAAGGAGCTGACAATGCAAATAAAATTGTAATCAGAGTAAAGATTTTTCTCATATTAGATGTTGTTTAATTGATTATACTTACTCAAAGGAACGAATTAAACGGGGATTTTGCAATTGAAATGTTTCTACCGCTTTAAAAACTATAAGTGAATACTTCAACTCGTCCAAATCATTGTTACTTACGTATTTCAGCTTATTAATGGTATAAAAAAATGAATTTAGGCCCGATTTATTTATTATTAAAAAGCGTCATTGTGCGGTCAACGCCATTTATTACAAAACTTTTGATCATTTCAACAGACATCGTTATTCTTTCGTGGAGTACTTTTTGTTCTTCTTTATCCCAACGGTTTAAAACATAATTTACCTGGTGGCCTTTGGAGAAATTACTCCCTATTCCAAAGCGAAGACGGTTGTATTCGGTTGAATTTAATGTTAAAGCAATATCGGCAAGGCCATTATGTCCGCCATCGCTGCCCTTTTTTTTCATTCTCAATGTTCCAAATGGTAAAGCAAGGTCATCGGTAATTACCAAAAGGTTTTCAAGAGGAATTTTTTCAGATTGAAGCCAATAATTTACAGACTTCCCACTGAGATTCATATACGTGGTGGGTTTAATAATTATGATTTGTTTTCCTCTATATCTTGAATGGTTTACGAATGCTAATTTATCGTTAGTGAAAAATTTTGGATTTGATTTATCTTCTTCGCGTAGTAAAGATTTAACTAAAGCATCAGCAATTTCAAAACCAATATTATGCCTTGTAAAGCTGTATTCATCGCCTATATTTCCCAGGCCAGCTATAAGAAACTTGTTCAATTTGTTTAAGTGATTATGAATTTCCTGTTTGGAATAAAATTTAAGTCAAGCAAGGTAAAAATGAAAATTAAATTTTCTCTTTTTTTATTTTAGCTGTTAGCGAAAATAAAAAAGCCCTGAACAAATGTACAGGGCTTTAAATATAGATAATAAATTTTTACTTCTTTTTGTCGTCTTTGGCTGGAGCTTTTGCCGGGGTTTTTGCCGCCGCTGCACCTGCTGCCGGAGCTGCTGCACCTGCTGCCGGAGCTGCTGCTGCTGCACCTGCTGCCGGAGTTTCTGCTTTTACATCTTCAACAACAAGACGTGTTGTCTTCACAGCTGTAATTACATTATTTGGAGAGTCGAGAAATTCAACGCCTTTTATCTTAATATCTTTAACACGAACAGTGTCTCCGATATTCATAGCATCAATTTTTACTTCAACAGAATCAGGAAGATCTTTAGGAAGTGCTGAAATTTTTAGCTTTCTAAGTTTAGTAATCAGCTGTCCACCCGCACGAACACCAACAGCATTACCGGAGATCTTTACCGGAATTTCAATAGTTACTTTTTTAGCATCGCTGAGTTCGAGAAAATCGATGTGTTGGATTTTGTCACTCACTGCGTGAAATTGAATATCTTTCATGATGGCTTTGAAATTGACGCCATCAATACTTAATTCAACAGTATGTACTTCGGGTGTGTACACCAATCCTTTAAGGGAGATCGTAGGTGTACTGAAATGGATTTGTTCTTTTCCACCATAAAGCACACATGGAACCTTACCCTCTGCCCGCAGATTTCTAGCTTCATGCTTTTCCTGGGCTGCTCTTTTTGTTCCGATAATTGAAAATGATTTCATTTTTGTTTGTTATTAATTGTTAGATTATGATTGTTATTTATTAA
>JANLOW010000079.1:0-6344 GCA_031366785.1 Bacteroidota bacterium
AAAGTTCCCGGAACCATTATTTATATAAAGCTGATCGTTTTCATTATAGACGGTGGTTATGAATAAATCTGTATAATTATCATGATTAAAATCTATCCATGCAGAACCATATGTTGAGCCGCCATCATTAACTACGGGACCGGTTAAAATTTTTTCGAATACTTGTGCTTGCAATAAAGTTGTGGAAAAAAATAATAGAAAAAGTGAGCAGTTGAAGAAAATTATTTTCACGGATTTATTTTTAAAAATGTAGAAATTGAATAGTTTAAATATTAAATTCAAAACATTCTATCTTTGCTCTACAGCTTCAGCAAAAAATTTTCTTCCTTTTAAATCGTAATGATTGCCTTTAGCCATTACGTGAACGATTAAGTTTTCGATGGAAATTGGCGAACCTTCTTTCAGATCTGCAATGTTTGAATGTCGGATGTTGTGGCCGTCTATAATAATTACTAAGCCGCTTCCGAGGGCTTCCATATATCTTCCTTCAGTAATAAAAACACCGGCATCTTCTCCAAGACCTATTCCAATACAGGAAGGATTTGCAGCAACTGCTTGTGTTAGGCGACCAAATCTCCCACGGGTAACAAAATGTGAATCAATGATTACATCTTTTATAAAAGCAAGTCCTGTAGTAATTTTTACTTCCCCTTTTAGTAAAGCCTCTGAACTGCTTCCATGATAAATCATCGTATTCGACATGGCCATAGCACCTGCACTCGTTCCGGCAATGAGAAAAGTTTCTTCATTGAAGTAACGGTGAGAGAGAATTTCTAAAAATTCTGTTCCGCCAAAAAAAGAAGACAACCTGAGTTGATTACCACCACTGATCATTACACCCTGACATTTGCGGAGACGTTCCAGCAATTCAGGTTTCAAAACATCTTCACGTTTTCGAATGTCCATGACTCGAACATTGTTGCAGCCTAATTTCTTAAATGCATCCAGGTAATTAAGTCCTATTTCCTCCGGGATGGAAGAAGCGCTAGTAATAACTTCTATGTAAGCATCGTGACCACCTGCTTCGTGAACAATGCGACTTAAAATTTGTAATCCAAAAAAATTGAGATTGTTTTTTTGAATATAATTTGGTTCTGGTTCTGTGCCTTTATCTTCATTGCCGCCTATTGCGATTAACCTGCCCTTTGGAATCATATCTTCTATTCTCTTGATTTTGCCGCAAAGATAGAAATACAGAGCCGCCGGATTGCCATATCATCCAGAGTTTTCAACGTATTTTCTCACAATCGTTGATTAATATCATAAGTTATAAGGGATAATTCAATAAAAAATTTTTACTTTGAAAACGGAAATAATCAGGAATTAAAACATTTTTATGAATATTATAGATATACGAGTAATGCGAGGCCCCAATTACTGGTCCATTCGACGACATAAGCTGATAGTAATGAAGCTCGACATTGAAGAACTTGAAGATGCACCATCCAATAAGATTCCAGGTTTTTCGGCGCGGCTCGAAAAAGAATTTCCAACTATGTTTGCTCATGAATGTT
Organism: Bacteroidota bacterium; assembly: GCA_031366785.1. Lineage (GTDB taxonomy): Bacteria > Bacteroidota > Bacteroidia > AKYH767-A > 2013-40CM-41-45 > JADKIH01. The sequence goes on from JANLOW010000079.1 coordinate 1,515, forward strand.
CAGAGGGACATCCGGGAGGATTTTTTAAACGTGTAAAAGAAGGCACATGGATGGGCCATGTAGTTGAACACCTTGCACTTGAGATACAAACACTGGCCGGAATGGATTGCGGTTTCGGGCGTACACGCGGAAGCGGTCAGCATGGTGTCTATAATGTTGTTTTTAATTATATGGAAGAAAAGGCCGGCATTTATGCTGCAAAAGCGGCCGTGCGAATTGCCGATGCTCTCGTAAAAGGTATTGAATACGATCTTGCTTCTGATATTCAAAGTCTCCGTGAAATCAGAGAAGTCGAAAGACTTGGCCCCTCAACAGGATCCATTGTTGATGAAGCCATAAAAAGAAAAATTCCATGGATTCGCCTCAACAAACATTCACTGGTTCAATTAGGGTATGGAAAAAACCAACACCGCATTCAGGCAACAGTGGCAAGCACAACGAGCAGCATTGCTGTTGAAGTTGCTTGTGATAAAGAAGAAACTAAAAATCTTTTAGAAGCATCTTCCATTCCTGTTCCACGTGGCTATGTTGTGTACGATGAAGCAGATCTTGATGCAGCATTGAAAAAAATTGGCTACCCTGTCGTATTAAAACCCGTTGGCGGAAATCACGGACGCGGTGCTACTATCAATGTCATGAATCGTGAAAGCGCTGTTGAAGCTTTATTCATTGCAAAGAAAGTTTCACGCGGAGTTATTATAGAAAAATTTATTACCGGTTTTGATCATCGTTTACTGGTTATCAATTATAATTTCGTTGCAGGTGCCCGGCGAACACCGGCAATGATTACAGGTGACGGCATACACACCATTCAGCAACTCATAAATCTTGTAAATGCAGATCCTCGTCGCGGTTACGGTCATGAAAAAGTTCTCACTTCCATTAAAGTGGATGATATGACAATGACTATGCTTGAAGAGAAAGGACTGACATTAGAAAGTGTTCTTAAGAAAAATGAAGATCTGCATCTGAAAAGAACTGCTAACCTGAGTACCGGAGGAACTTCAACGGATGTAACAGAAATTGTTCATCCATACAATGTTTTTATGGCCGAACGGATTGCACGAATTATCGGACTAGATATTTGCGGCATCGATATAATGACGCCGGATATTAGCGTACCACTTTATGAAAATGGAGGTGCTGTACTTGAAGTAAATGCCGGTCCGGGATTCAGAATGCATATTGCTCCCGCCGAAGGACTTCCAAGAAATGTTGCCGAACCTGTAATCGATATGCTTTATCCCCCGGGAAGCAGTGCTCGTATTCCTATCATTGCTGTAACCGGTACCAATGGAAAGACAACGACAACACGTCTCATTGCACATATTGTAAAGACGATGGGTTTTAAAGTTGGGTTCACGACTACGGATGGAATTTATATTCAGAACAGAATGGTAGAGCAGGGTGACTGCACAGGTCCGCTCAGTGCAGAATTTGTTTTACGCGATCCGACAGTTGATTTTGCTGTTTTGGAATGTGCACGCGGTGGTATTTTAAAAGCCGGACTTGGATTTCACAATTGTGATATAAGTATTGTCACCAATGTTTCTGCCGATCATCTCGGATTGAAAGACATAAACACCGTTGAAGAAATGGCGCGTGTAAAAAGTGTAGTTGCAGAAAGCGTTTTACCGGAAGGACATTGCATTCTGAATGCAGACGATGACTTGGTTTATGAAATGCGAAAAAATATAAATGCAAACGTTGCACTTTTTAGTCTGGATGAAAATAACCCACGCATTATTAAACATTGCGAAAGAGGAGGCATAGCCGCTATTGTTGAAAATGGATACATCACCATTTGCAAAGGAACATGGAAAATACGCGTAGATAAAGTAATTAATATTCCGCTTACCTTTTCGGGTAAAGCGATATTCATGATTCAGAATGTTCTCCCTGCAGTATTAGCCGGTTTTCTTCGTGGATTTAAAGTGGAAGAAATCAGATTAGCGCTCGAAACATTTATTCCTTCTCCTACACAAACACCGGGAAGAATGAATATGTTCCAGTTCCGGAAATTTACGGTAATGGTTGACTATGCACACAATCCTGCAGGCTTCCAGGCTATCGCGCGTTACCTCGATAAAATAGATGCCAGTCCAAAGGTTGGCATTATTGCCGGTGTTGGTGATCGCAGAGATGAAGATCTTATACAATTGGGTCAGATAGCCTCACAGATGTTTGATGAAATTGTTATTCGCCAGGATAAAAATCTTCGCGGCAGAAGTGAGAGTGAAATTATAGATTTGATGATGAAAGGAATTCATTCCGATGATCAGAAGAAAAAAGTTAAAGTACTTCCGAAAGAATCAGAAGCGATTGATTATGCAATCAGGAATGCCAAGAAAGGTTCATTCATCGTCATCTGCAGCGACGTAGTTCCTGATGCTTTGGATCAGATACTGAAGTATAAAGAAGATGAAGATCATTTTGAAATTCATAAGGAAGATATACCGCATCCGACTAGTGTTTGATTAGTTGAGGATGATTTTAATGGAACACGGATGGTACGGATTAAACAGGTTTGCGCGGATTTGAATAATATAAAAAAGTATTTGTGGAATTTGAGGTTTATTTTTTTTGAGTTGGGTTAATATATATGTTATGCCCAATGCTATGACGACAACATCTAAATAATGATTACGGACAAAAGACAAATATTTCTTGAACTCTTTCTCGGACTTTACGGAGTTAACAAAGTTGAAATTACCAATGTCGACACAGGCAAAATTTATGGTATTGCTAATTACTTGGACGATGATGAAAAACAAGAATTTTGTTGGCACGTTAACGAACACAATATTCCATCGGACGAACTCATTCAATTAATTAAAGTTATAAGGGATAACAAATTCAACAGAACTGACAAAATCATAGTTACAGCAGACACGATATTTGAAAAATCAGGTTGGACTGACAGGACAAAATTTAATTCAACCTATGACAAACTATTCGACATTGAAGTTAAAATGATTGACGATGGAGAAGAAACTGACTCATACTTTATCCATGACTAAAAGCACTGGGCATAACAGCACATTTGCAATTGGCGGAGTTCCGTACTCCGCAGACAGCCAACGCTCCACAAAACCAATAGAGTTAAATTTTGCTAAGGCACCAACCAGAATAGTAACTTTACAAACTGACAAAAAGAAAATAAAATATGTTTGAACAAACCTTTAAAAATATTGATGACATCTTACACAAAGACGCTGGTTGCGGAAGTGAGTTAGATTATGTAGAACAAACCTCGTGGGTATTGTTTTTAAAGTATTTGGATGATTTGGAAAAAGATAAAGCCACTGCTGCAGAACTTTCCGGTAAAACCTACACACACATTATTGATAAAAAATTTCAATGGACTGTTTGGGCAGCACCTAAGTATAAAAAAGGGGTGCTTGACCACCACAAAGCATTAACCGGCGATGACCTTGCCGATTTTGTAAACATTAAACTATTTCCTTACCTCAAAAAATTTAAGGCTGATGCAGAAAGTGCTGATACCATTGAATATAAAATTGGAGAAATTTTCAGCGAATTAAAAAACCGTATACAAAGCGGATATAACTTACGTGAGGTAATTAACCGTATTGATGAACTTCGGTTCCGTACACACGCTGAAAAGCATGAGATGAGCCATTTGTATGAATCTAAAATACAAAATATGGGTAATGCCGGGCGTAATGGTGGCGAGTATTATACACCACGCCCATTGATTACAACCATTGTAAAAGTAGTTGCTCCGCAAATAGGCAATAAAATTTACGATGGCGCTGTGGGGAGTGCTGGTTTCTTGTGTGAGGCATTTGCCTATTTGAAGCACAGCAAAGACCTCACCCCGGCCCTCTCCAAAGGAGAGCGAGCAAAGACAGGGCTTACTACAAAAGATGTAGAAATTTTGCAGAAAAAAACTTTTTACGGTAAAGAAAAAAAATCATTGGCTTACATTATTGGTACAATGAATATGATTTTTCACGGTATTGAAGCCCCCAACATTATACATACCAATACCCTCGCCGAAAACTTAGCCGATATACAAGAGAAAGACCGTTACGATATTGTATTGGCTAATCCTCCGTTTGGTGGTAAAGAGCGTGCCGAAGTACAACAAAACTTCCCTATTAAAACAGGCGAAACCGCTTCCTTATTTTTACAACACTTTATAAAAATACTAAAGGCCGGCGGTAAAGCTGGTGTAATAATTAAAAATACTTTTTTGAGCAATACCGATAATGCTTCGGTGGCTTTGCGTAAACAACTGTTAGAAAGTTGCAACCTACATACCGTGTTAGATTTGCCTGGTGGTACTTTTACCGGTGCCGGTGTAAAAACAGTGGTATTATTTTTTGAAAAAGGAAGTGCTACCAAAAAGGTATGGTTTTACCAACTGAACTTAGATAGAAACTTAGGCAAGACAAACGCCCTTAACGAAAAAGATTTAGCCAACTTTATTGAATTACAAAAAACAAAAAAGGATAGCGAAAACTCCTGGAGCATTAATATAAAAAATATTGACCAAACCACCTTTGACCTAAGTGCCAAAAACCCCAACAAAAAAGAAGAAACCGCTTTACGCCAACCGCAGGAAATTTTAACACAGATGCGTGAGCTTGATGCGGAAACGGAAGAGATATTGGAAAGTATTGCAAACCTCATTGTCTGAACCTTTGTCTTGGACCTTGATTAAAAGAAAAGTCTTGAACCTTGATTAAAAGGATTAAATAATTACCATGATTAAAAAAGAAAAAAGTATTGAAAAATCAAGCAATCAAGAAAATCATAAAAATCAAAGTTCAGACAATATGAAGCAAGGTTGGGAAATAAAAA
>JANLOW010000081.1:0-1611 GCA_031366785.1 Bacteroidota bacterium
TAACCTTTTAGGTTCATGATTGTTGTAAGAGCCATGACTGTATTCAGCAATATGCATATTCTTAATCCATAACCCCTCTTCCATGAAAATGCAAAATGCTTCATTAAGCGATGCTTTACCATCACGAATTGATTTTATTTCCGTACCCGTAAGCATAATTCCAGCTTTATAATTTGAAATGAAATTATATTCAAAAGATGCTTTCTTATTCCGGATTGTTATCGCCTGCTGTACTTTTGCCATGTTCGAATAGTTATTGGGTATTGGCTTGCAATATTAAGGATGATATATGATACAGCAAATTAATATGAATTTAGATATTGCTGAATCAAAATTGTTAGTTGAGGATATATTTACAATCAATTTGAAATCATGTTTAAACCAAAAGATATAGAAGTTTAGAGAATTATGCCACAAAATCACGAAATCACAAAAACGCTCAATAAAAAGTTTGAACCCATTCCTGAAGAATTGGAAAACATTGGAAAAAAAATTGTTGACGCAGCTTATTTAGTTTCCAAAACTTTAGGCCCTGGCTTACTTGAAAAAGTTTATGAAATTTGTTTTTGCCATGAATTAGCAAAAAAAGGTTTAAAATATTTACGCCAAATTGATATTCCAATTGTTTATGATGGTATTACCTTTCAAGAGGGATTAAGATTAGATGTTTTAGTAGAGGATAAAATAATTTGTGAAATTAAGGCGGTGGATTTAATAAATCCGGTTTGGGAAGCACAAGTATTAAGTCACTTAAAATTAACCAATAAACGCTTAGGGTATTTAATCAATTTCAATGTTGTAAATATCGGTCAAGGTATTAAGCGATTTATTTTATAAGTTTAATGAGATTTCGTGTTTTAGTGTTTTAGTGGCAGTATTAAAGTAATAATTCAATACATGCCACAAAATCACGAAAACACAAAAACTCTCAAAAAGATTTATTTTAAAAGTTCAGTGAGATTTCGTGTTTTCGTGTTTTAGTGGCAGACTATAATAAATGTAGAAAACCATAAACTAATCAACTAATTCTTCTCACTATCAACACAGGAACTTTAACCCGATGTCTCACTGAATCAACCGTAGTCCCGAAAATAAAATCTTTAAATCCTTTATGTCCGTGAGCACCCATGATTAATAAATCGGCATTAAATTCGGTTACAAGAATCGGAATTGCTTTTTTCGGATTTCCATAACCTATTTTTGTTTCAATTCTATATCCGGTTAACCTTAATTCTTCTGCATATTGTTGTAAATATTTCTGATCGGAATGAAATTCATAATCTCTGATATCATTTTTCATAACAAGAGCTCCGGCAGATTCAACGACGTGAATTAAAAGGTAATCAGCATTTTTTCCTCCCTGAGCCAATGCATTACTAATGTTTTGCTGATCTATTTCTGAAAAATCAAGGGCAACAGCTATTCTTCGGTAGGGTTTCACTTCAATGTTTTGTAAAGGATGAAATCCTCCATGCGGTTGGCCGGAAATTGTTTTAATTGTTTTTTGAAACATCGGACGAAAGGTAATATAAAGTAATAAAATAGCCGCGCCAACTACTAAAGGTAAAACAAAAAATAAAAGTAATATAGGATTGTCTGTATTTTGTATCC
>JANLOW010000093.1:0-2156 GCA_031366785.1 Bacteroidota bacterium
ATGCTTAAAGAGAACTTTCGTTACCACTCGAAATAATATTTTTGCCAATTCTATTTCTCTTCCAACATTCAATGATGTTGATGGAGACGGCGACATGGATATTTTAGGATATAATAGTTTACCCGATGGACGAATTTTATATTATAAAAACCATTCGATGGAAAACTATGGTGTTTGTGATTCACTTGATTTCATTTTAGAAACTCTTTGCTACGGTAATTTTCAATTAAAGATCGGTGGCACAAACACTGTTGGGTGTTTTCATTGCCCTTGTCGTGTGAGACGACCGCTTACGGATGATGACAGTATTTCTCAGAACATAAAAGAGTCGCCTTTTGTTTTAACTGAACCTAATATCGATCAAAGCGAAGCTGCACGGCGCGATGATACAGTGTCAAGTATTTTTTCAATGGATATTGATGGAGATGGTTTCAAAGAACTCTTTGTCGGTGACATAGCGTCTTCAAATACATTGATGATTCATAATGCAGGAACGGAAATGGATACTCAGGATACATTGTTTCCATCCTATGATTCTCCTGCTATTTTTAATGGCTTTCACTACCACGCTTATATAGATGTCGACAATGATGCTTTGAATGATTTTATTGTTATGCCAAACGATCATGAAAATAAACTGGGAATCTGGTTTTATAAAAACTCGGGCACCAAAGCTTCTCCTGTATTTACGCTCGAATCAAATTCATTTCTGCAGAACAATATGATCGATGTTGGCGAAGATGCCTGCCCGGTATTTTTTGATTACGATGGAGACAATCTTCAGGATCTTGTAATAAGTAAAGCTATTTTCAACTCTGTAAATGGTGTTTACAAAAGCGGTCTTTATCTATACAAAAATACAGGAACGACAACGGTGCCTTCTTTTGATTTAATCACCAATGATTTTGCCGGACTCACAGCCACAGGCTTGTATGTTTCACCTACCTATCCCGCTTTTGGTGATCTTGATAGTGATGGTGATAAAGACATGATCATCGGTTTGGAAGATGGTCGATTGCACTATTATCAAAATAATTCCGGCCCCGGTAATCCGGCTGTTTTCTCAGGTCCTACAGTAAATTATATGATGATTGACGTCGGTAAGTTTGCAACTCCACAGTTATTTGATTTGAACCATGATGGACTATTGGATATAATTAGTGGTGGGCAAAGAGGATTTATAAATTACTATCAGAATTTAGGTACTGCTTCTTCGCCGCTTTTTAATAGTGTGCCAACTAATGATACTCTGGGTTGTATTGTGCTTCAGGGTGCAGGAACAACTGATGGTTTTACAGTTCCTTTTTTTTATGATAGTCTAGGTTTTACCCGCTTACTTGTCGCAAGTGAAAACGGAAATATTAATCAATACGATAGCATCGATGCAAACCTTAATGGTTGCTTTCATCTGGCAGGAAAAGTTTACAATACACCGGAAAGTTCACGGATAAAATTCAATATCACGGTTAACGGCGGAGACCTCAATGGCGATAACCTCACTGATATTGTAATCGGCCAGTCAACGGGTGGAGCAGAAATACGTTATCAGCACAATCCATTTTCCGGAATTTCAGAGATCGGTATTGTCAAACCTACGATTGAAGTTTTTCCTAATCCGGTAAACGATGAAATTAATATTCGTTTTTATAACCTCGATAAGAGACAAACAATCCTACGCATTTTTAATTCAATTGGTGAGATTGTAACAGAGAAAATTATTAAGGAAGAAAACAAAGAATTTAAAACCACCTCATGGGCAGCCGGAATTTATATGATTCAGTTGATGTCCGGGAATTATTCTATTACAAAGAAGATCATTGTAAAGCATTAATATTAGTACTCTAAGAATCTGTTTTCAGTCCGGATGTTTGCATTTTAAATGCTGATATTTTTTTGGCACTATCATTTAGAATAAGTTCTGCCAAATGAAAAGCCTGAATACGAATTTCCGGTATAGCAGTGCTTTCCCAAAGTTTTCCTTTCAGTAAGGATCCTATGGCGAAGATCTGATTCGAGACTATATTTTTTTCATCAATAATCTGACCTTCTGATGTTGCATCAATTCCAAGATTCATTACATCCGGACGAATAATACCTTTATTTAACAATGAACAGAAAAGTAAACTCTTTTGTTTTCGGATATCCGTTTCCGGGCC
>JANLOW010000109.1:0-11905 GCA_031366785.1 Bacteroidota bacterium
AAGTATCAAAATTAAAAATAAAATAAGTGTATTTATTAATAAACAATTTAAAAAAAAATGAAAAATGAAATCAGGTAAAGTATTATTAGGATTATTAGCAGGAGTTGCTGCAGGTGCAATATTAGGAATATTGTTTGCGCCCGATAAAGGATCAAAAACAAGAAAACAAATTATGGATAAAGGTGAAGATTTTGCTGACTCAATAAAGGATAAAATTGAAAATGCAATTAACTCAGCAACCAAAAATTATGAGAGCTCAAAAGAAGAAGCTGAAAATTTGGTTGCAAGAGGCAAAAATAAATATGAAGAATATAAAAAAGATGGTAAAAATGCCAATGTATAACATTAAGTTAATTTCCAAATCATCCGGAATAGAAACAAATATTAAAATATTATGAAAGACAATGCAACGCCCATAGAAACGCTTTTTGAAAAAGCCGAAAACTTTAGCAAAACGACAATAGAATTATTCAAAATGAATGCTATTGACAAGTCAGCTGAAGTTGCATCAACCCTGGCTGTACATTTGGTAATTTCTATGGTTGTTGCATTGTTTACTTTAATTATAAATATTGGAATCGCCTTATGGATAGGTGAAATGTTAGGTAAATATTATTATGGATTTTTTATAGTAGGCGCCTTTTATATTTTCCTAATCATTTTACTTTACACATTTCGGAACCAATGGATTAAATATCCGATTAGTAATAGTATTATTTCTCAAATATTAAAGGAAAAACTTTAATGAATAATAAAAATCAAACAGAAGCTTTAAATAAAGCCATTGAAGTTTTGCAGAAGAAAAAAGATATTGAATTTGAATTACTCAAAGAGCAATTTCATATTACCTATGAAAGTTTAAAGCCAATAAATCTAATCAAAAGTACATTAGCTGATGTTGCATCATCACGTGAACTCAAAAACAATGTACTCAATAATGTAATTGGATTGACTACCGGTTACATTTCCAAAAAGGTCTTATTAGGCAGTTCAAGAAATCCAATAAAAATTCTATTAGGATCACTTTTTCAATTTGCAATTGCAAAGGTTGTATCAAAACATACTGAAAGTATTAAATCAACCGGTGAAAATATTTTATTCAATATTTTAAAAATTAATAAGAAGTCATAACAGATTTATTCTAAAATTAAATAATATTTAATAGCTAAAACTAATTATATATATAAATTCAATGAATAATTTATTAAAAGGTCTGATTGCCGGATATGGAGCTAAAAAATTGGGTGGTGGCTGTTTTGGGACAATAATCGTATTCGCCATTATCTGGTTTCTTCTCGGTCAATGTTCGTAAAATCAATAAAAAATATTAGATACTTCCAATTTTATTTTAAATAAATTTAAAAGTATTGCAATATGAAAACGCAATCCGAGATAAAATTTGAAAATATTTACGATACGTATAGTCCATTAGTCTATGGCATAGCTCTTGAAATTTCACCAACAACTGAAATAGCAGAACAAATTCTATTCAGAACATTTCAAGAAGTTTTTGATCAAAATTTAATTGAACAAAAACATCCATCATTTTGTGTAACGATTATCAAACTAGTCTTTCAAATCACACACGAACAACTCCCCCCCTCCCAATTAAAAAATAATTTCAAACTAAAGCAATTTGAAAACACCCCAGTTTTACACAAATTGTTATGTGAACAATTAAATTTAGAAGTTTACTGTGAAAATAACAAACTGACACGCGCAGAAATTGCAAATAAAATTCGCGAAGAATTTATTTTTTTACGAAAAGAAAAAAACAAAAATAATTTACTAGTTGAAAATATATTTTAATATAATTCAACTATTTATTAGAGTATTTACTAGAAAGTTATGTAGGAATTATCTATTGCTCCGGAATCCCTAACCAGGATCCCGATTTTCTGAAGTAAAAATATAATTTCAATTATTTAAAACCACCTTCGAATTTTTTTAGTATGTCATGCTAATAGATTAGCTAATCTAAAAACAATCAATTAACAATTATTTAAAAAAAACTAAATTTCTATGAAAAAAATTACGATTAAGAAACTATCAGTTTCTCTTTTACTGTTTGGAGGTGTGCTTATGGCCTTCCTGGTCTCAAACAATGCTCAAACTACAGCTTCTAGTCACCGAGAAGCACCATTAATTTCCAATGATCCGTTGGCCGATAATACGGATTTATATGCATTTCGAAGCCCTCGCAATTCAAATAAAATAGAAATTATTGCGAACTATATTCCTATAGAAATACCACAAGGCGGCCCAAATTATTATTCATTTGGAGAAAATATCAGATATGAAATTCATATTAAAAACGGACATTCAAAAAATAAAAATTCAGATGATATTATTTACCGTTTCACTTTCAAGCAAACCAATGAAGATCCTACAACATTTTTCAACATTCGTTTAGGTAAACAAAACCTTAAAACGACCTATAAATGTGAGCGAAGCATGAATGGTGGAGATTCTTTTCAAATTATAGCAACCGATGGAATTGTTCCACCAAATAACATTGGTCCACGATCAATTGATGGACCGGCAGGATTAAATACTCCATATCCAACACTGATGGCAAATGCAATTAAACAAGCATCAACCGGAGAAGAAATTTTCTGTGGACCTGTGGATGATCCTTTCTTTGTAGACTTAGGAGGAATTTTTGATTTAGGCCAAACACGAGATGGTGGTAGCGGTGTTGAAAGCTCACGAGATGCTTTAGCCTGTAAAAACGTTCATGCTATTTGTTTAAATATTCCAATTTCAACATTACAAAAAGATAATAAAAATGTTTCTGATGCACAAAACATTCTTGATCCTAATTATGTGATTGGTGTTTGGGCCAATGCAAGTAGAAGACAAGTAACAGTTTTGGATGAATATGGAGACAAACCTAAAACTTCAGGTAAATGGGTGCAAGTTTCAAGAATAGGAATGCCTCTGACAAATGAAGCAATCATTCCAATAGGTGCAAAAGATTACTGGAATTCTCAAAGGCCATATAACGAAACTGATTTTGAAAAATATTTTATGAATCCGGAACTTGCATTGTATATGGATGATAGTCAATTTGGCGCAGCCGTACCTGCATTAGGTGCTTTGAGAATACAACGTAATTCTCTTCAACAATTTGATTTTGGAAATACACATGACGGACTTTATCTTTTGGCCGGAACCGCAGCAGTGAATGGAACAGCATTAGCTCCATCACAATTTGGTAATTATCTGCTTAGAAATAATAAACCACGTTCGGTTGATATTCTTCCCATATTTATGACAGGAGTACCCAATCTCCCACCTTATCAATTAGCAACAGGGAAGAATGGTAATCCATTAGCTCCGGGTAAACCATTTATAAATAATTTTATGCCAACGTTTGGTGATATGTTGCGACTTAACATGGCAGTGCCGGTTACAGATCGCACAGATCCGAAGTTCAGTTCTCTTGGACTAATTCAAGCAGCAGTTCTTGGACTTACAGATACAGCCTATAATCAAAACACTAACTTGCAATTTATTCCAAATATGGACGGATTTCCTAATGGACGCAGATTAGAAGATGACGTGACGCGTATAGAATTACAAACTGTTGGTGGTGCAGTATTGGCTGCTATTGGTTTATGGTATGATGATTATACTGTTGGCAATCCAAATCCTGTCACACCTAAACTCCTTGGCGTTCTGGGTTACTCTACTGGTGTAGAAGAAAATGATACTACTTTTCAAACCCGCTTTCCTTTTGTACAAGCTCCATGGAATGGTTACCTGGGATGTAAATGTGGACCAACAGGATACTATAAGCTAGCGAATAACATTCAACCAATGAATCTTGGATTGAACATAAGTGCGCCCGTGTCAGTTATGGAGAATTATCCGAATCCTGCTAATGATCGTACCACATTTAAAGTTAGATTATCTGATTATTCTAATGTCTCAATAAAAATCTATGAAATTAATGGAAGAATGATTTCAGTACCATTAAATGAAAATAAAGATGCCGGGACTTATGAAATTAATGTTGACCTGGCTGATTTTAAATCAGGAGTTTATTTTGCTGTTCTTACAAGTAATGAAAAAGTAATGCAATCAATTAAGTTTATTGTTTCAAAATAAATTATTCAATTAGAGATCGTAGGAGTGCATTTAATTAAATGCACTCCTATCTTTTATTAAACAATTTTTAATCACTTAAAAATCTTGCAATAATTGCAGGATTTTTTTATTATAATATGGAACTAAAATGAACGGCCATATTTTTTTTCCAGTTTTCTTTAAAGCTTATTTAATAAGTGAATCATGCAATTTTTTAATTTAATTATGTAATTTTTTCGCATCAAATATTTTCACCTTTATCGTGTAATTATCAATTCACAATTAAAAGAAAAATTAAAATGGAAAAAAATCAAAATGACCAACGTAATCAGCAATCTGATAACAAGTCAAATCAATCTTCTTCGCAGGATGGCAACAAAAAAGAAACCAATCCTAATAACCCAATGGCAAATCGCGACAATGGGCAAGGCTCACAAAAAAGTAATCAACAAGGTAATCAAGAACGTCAGGGTTCTTCTTCATCTCAAGGTAAGACTAATACTGATGTTCAGGATTCCGATGAACTAGAGGAAAATTCTTCTGAAGAAGAAACAACTGTTTCTAAGAAATCCGGAGATTCTAAATCAAAACAACAAGATGGCAGATCAGATAATCAAAACAATCAAAGGAGAAATATGTAAAATATTTTCGCAAATTCCCGTTCACAGGGGAATTTGTTTTTTTTAAATTTTAAAAATTTCATTTAACATTATATTTTTCAAATGAAAGTTCCATTAAATACAACCTCTTCCGAACCCGTAAATGAAAATATTACCTCAGGAGATAATTTTTCATATTGGTTTTCTTCTGCTCTAGAGCCTATCGTTTTTGAGAAATTAACAGAGGATATTGAAACAGATATATTAATTATTGGTGGCGGCATTGCCGGGCTTACTACAGCATATTGCTTAGCAAGTGAAGGCCGTAAAGTCGTTTTGGTCGAAGATGGTTTTATTGGAAGTGGTGAAACCGGTAGAACTACCGGTCATCTTACATGTGCATTGGACGACCGATATTTTAAACTGGAAAAAAAATTTGACAAACATATAGCACAATTAGCCGCACAAAGCCATATGGCTGCTATTCAATGGATAGAAGACACAGTTAAACTTCATGAAATAGATTGTCATTTTAAAAGAGTAGATGGATATTTGTTTTTACACCCCTCCGATACAAGGGAAACATTAGAAAACGAATTTATAGCAACTAAAAATGCAGGGCTTACTACTGAGCTGTTAAGTTTCATTCCATCTATTGCTGTTACAGAAGGTAACGAGTGTCTCAAATTTTTCAATCAGGCGCAGTTTCATATTCTTCTTTATATGAAAGGTTTGTCGGATGCCTTTATAAAACTAGGCGGAAAAATATATACAGAAACTAAAGCCGAGAACATTACCGAGGCAGGGGCTACTGCAAACGGCTACAAGATAAAGGCAAATCATATTGTAGTTGCTACCAATACTCCTGTTAATGATTGGGTCGCAATTCATACTAAACAATGGCCTTACCGTACATATGTTATAGCAGCAAAAGTCCCTAAGGGGACACTCCCCTACGCATTATGGTGGGATACCGGTGATCATGATTCAATGTGGATATCAAAACCCTATCATTATGTGCGTTTGGAAGAATTTGATGATAAATATGATATTCTGATTTCAGGAGGTGAAGACCATCGCACAGGTCAGGCAGATGATGAGAATATAGAAGAAGTTGACCGTTATACTAGACTAGCAGAATGGACAAAGAAACGATTCCCTGCTATTGAATCTATTGAATTCAAATGGTCCGGTCAAGTAATGGAACCTATTGATTCATTAGCATTCATAGGTAAAAATCCCGGTAATGAAAACATCTATATCATTACCGGTGACTCGGGTAATGGTATGACACACGGAACACTTGGGGGAATGATTATCACAGATATAATAAATGGAAAAGAAAATCCCTGGGTTAAAATATATAGTCCTTCACGAATCTCATTAAAAGCTACCGGAGACTATTTGCATGAAGTTGGAAACATGGTTGCGCAATATGGAGACTGGCTAACTTCAGATGATATAAAAGAAGCAAATAAACTGAATCCAGGTGAAGGCGGAATATTTTCTGCGGGAATAAAAAAAATTGCAGTTTACTGTGATGAACAAAACAAGCTTCATACTTGCAATGCCGTTTGTCCTCACTTAGGTGCGATTCTCCACTGGAATGCTGATGAGAAAACATTTGATTGTCCTATGCATGGTTCACGCTTTACGACCATTGGAAAAGTTATAAATGGCCCTGCATCGTCTGATTTAAAAAGAATAAATATTAAAGAAGAAACAAAAGTTTAAAAATTAAAGAAAATGAATAAAGAAAAATCAATCGACGCATTAAATATGCTTATTGAAATTAATAATGATAGAATTAAAGGGTATGAAACAGCTTTAAATGAAACTGAAGAAGCTGATTTAAAAAATATATTTTCAATGTTTTTACAAACAAGTCAGAAATGCAAAGTAGAATTAGTTACGGAAGTCAATAAATTAGGTGGTAGCCCAATTGAAGGAACTAAAACATCCGGAAAATTTTTTAGAGTTTGGATGGATGTAAAAGCTGCACTTACCGGAAAAAACCGCAAGGAAATTCTCAGTTCATGTGAATATGGAGAAGATGCTGCTATTGATACCTACAATAAAGTATTAAAAAATGATATAGAGAATATTACATCTGAACAACAAGCAATAATAAATGCTCAGCTTAAATTATTAAAAGCTGACCATGACAAAGTAAAAAGTATGCGAGATATGTTAGTTGAGCACTAATAAAATTAATGCTAATCTTAAATAAATGCAAACAATCTTATTAATTGAAGACAATATTAATATTTTAGAAAATTTATCTGAATACCTCGAAATAGAAGGATATAAAATTCTTGTTGCTAATACTGGACGAAAAGGAATTGAATTAGCACAGGAATACAATCCTGATTTAATCATTTGTGATGTATTAATGGCTGAAATGGATGGCTATGAAGTCTTACACATACTTTTAGAAACTGCAAAAACAAAAGAAATACCTTTTATTTTCAGTACGTCCATGTCAGAAAAAATTGATCGAATCGAATCTTTAAAACTAGGCGCGGATGATTTTATTGTTAAACCATTCGAATTGGAATTACTATTAAAAATGATAAAAAAGTTGTTAAAATCAGGGAGTAAAAGACAAAATTTTAATAATTTCACAATCATGGCATAAAATTATTTTAAAATTAATAAACTTTGATAATTTGACTACCATGTTGGAATGTTATAATTTTTTATAAATATTATGTAATATTCTTTGATAAATTAATAGAACATTTGTATACCAAAATAATTGACCAATTTTTATAATAGTATTTATGAAACCTGAAGCTCAAAATAAAATGAAGAATGAAAATTCAAATTCAATATATTCTATTTTTTTAAAAATATTTTTTGCCTGTGGGTTATTATCAATTATTTCTTGCAATAAATTTGAACTAAATCCGGTCCAAATTAAAAATACAGATAGTCCAACCAATTTAAATGCAAAAAATATTGAAGAATTACTTTCAACTGAATTAATGTCTGATGATACAGTTACAATTTTATTTACCGGCGATTCACAAAGATTTTATGATAGACTGGATGATCTGATAGAGAAAGCCAATCAATACTCGAACATTGATTTTTTACTTCTTGATGGTGATATTTCTGATTTTGGATTGCTACAAGAGTTTTTATGGATTCAAGAACGACTGGAAAAACTTAAAATACCATATATAAGTATTATAGGAAATCATGATTTAACATCGCGGGGTTCCGATGTTTATACAGAAATGTTTGGTCCCAAAAATTTTTCATTTAAATATAAAAAATATAAATTTCTATGCCACGACGACAACAGCCGAGAATACAATTTCTCCGGTATTGTTCCTCATATAGATTGGCTTTCAGAACAACTCAATGACACAACAGCTGATTGGTTTGTTGGGGCATCACATATCCCGCCCTGGAGTACTGACTTTGATCCAAATTTAGTTAACGATTATATGAATCTTTTCGGATCACAAACAGAATTTATATTATCACTACACGGGCATCACGTTGACCCGAGCGAAAGATACTACAACAACGATGCAGTTCTTTACATAAATAGCAGTGGTGTACAAAAAAGTGAATGCTATATTATAAAATTAATACATGGAACAATTATAAAAGAACTAATTACATATTGAAAACAACTATCATATTCTTTTTACTTTCCAGTCATATTCTTTTCGCTCAGGAAGAGAAGAAAGCAAAAATATTTCCAACTGCAGCATTATCCCTGCAATATGCCGGCAGTATTGGTTGGCTGTCTGTAGGATATTTCAGGCAAACCAACAATGAAAAAATTGAGTTAGGATTAGTTTATGGATTTACGCCTAAATTTGTTGGCGGAAATATTAATACAATTGGATTTAAGTTCATTTACAATCCGTTTAAAATTAAAATAAATAATACTATAGATCTCGAACCATTGCAAACTGGATTTTTTATTACGCAAAATTTTGGACACAATCTACATATAAAATGGCCTGATCAATATGAAGAACAATATTACAATTGGACGAATAGTACTCGCTTTCATATTTTTCTAAGTACACAGGCATCCTATATCGTAAATACAAAACGTGTGAAAAAAATCTCAATCTATTTTGAAACAAATACCAATGAACTTTACTTTAATAGTTATGTAGGTCACAATAACTGGAAGTCACTTTCAATAACAGATATCTTCTTTTTTGGTATTGGTTCAAAAATTTACTTTCAATAATAAAAAATTACAATTTGTACATTAAAATAAATCATTCGAAAAACAAAACATGCTCACACTTATTTTCTATATAATTAAAATAGTTCATAAAATACTCCGCGACTCATTACAAAATAAATTGAGTAAGAAAATTACATGTGAGTAAATCAATAATAGATTATTGAAATTAAATAAATCAATATAAATTAAATATACCAATAACGCTCAATCTAATTTTTAATTACAATGTGCGAATAATATAACTTATTTATAAAGTTATGTAACTTCATTTATAATAAATTGAAAGATCTTTGTACTTTATTACTCAAATTAAAATATATGAAAAATTCTAAAAACAAAATTATCATGCGTATTTCTTTAGTTATTATATTATTTGCATTTGCATTAAAAGCCGATGCGCAAAAAAAGGTTGAATTTGGTTTACGCTATATGCCAACAATATCCTCTTTTGAAATGAAAACTTCCTCAGGGGGAACAGTGAAAGGGCAAGCAACGCTTGGGTATGGAGTGGGTGCATTTTTAGGATTTAATTTTACTGACCATGTTGGAATTCAAGGTGAAATCATTTACAGTTCAATTTCACAAAAATATAAAGAGTTGGATGTTGAAAGGGAAATTAATTTGAAATATATAAATATACCCTTGCTGTTTTCTCTTAATACAGGAAAGTCAAAGCCGGTAAATTTAAATATTGTTGCCGGTCCTCAAATTGGGCTTAGTGTTGGAAGCAGTGTGAATTCAACAGGCGGTAATGGCACTTACAGCTCTCAAGCAGTTCTTTCAATTAAAAAAAGTGACATTGGTGTAGCTTACGGAGCAGGAATCGACTTCGGCTTAAATGAAGCTCAAACATTCCGTCTGGGCTTAGGATTCCGGGGCGTCCTTGGATTAATAGATATAAGTGACAATAATAAAACAGTTGTAAAAGACACTTATTATGTAGTTGACCAAACCAAAATTAAAACATATTCAGGATATCTAGGAATATCATTTTTATTTTAAAAAAAAGAAATATTATAACAAAATAATTATCCTGTTTTAGCACAAAACCTGTTTCGATTCGAAATGGGTTTTTGTGTTTAAAAACTAATAATTCGAAATCTGTTAAATCCCCCCCAAGAAATACTTACTGAAGGACAGAAAATATCCGATAAAAGCCTTTCAATTCAAAATAGTTCATTAAAATTGAAATTAATTAAATTTCCAGGCAATAGTCCATATTACAGGGTTTATAATATAACCCTTTTAAATAATCTGTGAATAATGTAATCAAATACGATAATTATATAACACCATATCCTTTTAATTGAACCAATTTTACGTTGTGAAATTACTTCACAGTTGTCCCGCCAATTGCGGTCTCCGATTTTACGGAAATTAAAAAAATAAAAAAATGAATACTACAGAATTAAAAGGAAACTGGAATGAGCAAAAAGGTAAATTAAAACAAAAATTTGCGCAATTGACAGACAATGATCTGATGTTCGAAGAAGGTAAAAAAGATGAAATGTTTGGAAAAATCCAGGTTAAGCTTGGTAAAACAAAAGAAGAATTACACCAAATTATCAATTCACTTTAATCAATCGCTTTTGTAAAAAAAGTAGTCGTTTAACGGAGGAATCCGTTAAACGATATTTCTTATCACTAAAAACTAATATTAAATAAATATAAAATGAAAAAAACAATTATTTCCTATGCAATTGCATCAACATTTATAGCCGGTATAATTTTTACCGGTTGTCAGTCGGCTTCACAAAAAGAAGAAGCAGCCAAAGAAAACGTTCAGGATGCCAAAGAAGAATTAAAAGAAGTCCGTGATGATGCCAATAAAGAAGCACAAAAAGTAGCCAGTGCTGAAGAATGGAAAACATTTAAAATTGAAACGGAAGAAAAAATCAGAAATAATGAAATCCGGATTGCTGAGTTAAAAGTAAAATTGAAAAAACCGGGTAAAATTCTTGACGGGCTATATGAAAAACGAATTGAATCATTAGAGCAAAGAAACAACGAACTTAAAATGAGAATGGAAAATTATGAAAAAAATCAAAGCGATTGGGAATCTTTCAAACGTGAATTTAATCATGATATGGATGAATTAGGACAAGCATTTAAAGATATTACAGTTGATAATAAAAATTAAATTTTAGTAGCATTAAAAAAGGCAGAATAAACTTCTGCCTTTTTTGTTTAATATATTTTTTCTTATTCTAAGTTTTCAAAAATTCAGCAGCTATGCTATGAAAATGATGAGGCCCCTTTTTTCTCGTAACAGAATATCTTCCTTAATTGTAGAACCGTGACTTTACACCTTTCTGGACATTCTCCACTATCTCTTCATCTTCCATCTCTACCCTGTCCAGTCCTACACCAGCTCCTGTATTTAATTTTGATTCATCCCATACATAACTTTGATAAATAATTTTACATTCATTTACTGAAACCGGTTGAACAATATTAACTGAAAGTCCCCAGGGATAAAAATTAAACATCATATTCGGAAAAACCCAGAAATAATAAGCGGCAATGTTATTACCAAAATCAGGCGAAGAAGTTGGTAAAATAAAACTATCTTTTTTGTTTTTGGCGATTCCTAATTGAAGATTGGAATATGGAAAAAACAATTCGGTAGAATATTCTCCGAAATCGATTACCTCATTTAATCCGGAATGTACAAAAGGAATATGAAATCCTTCGAGATAATTCTCACAGTATAATGCCCAATTCGCTTTTACATGAAACTCTTTTGAAAGCTCCGGTTTAAAAATAAATTCATCGAAAGGCATCCAACTAACTCTTTTCATCATATCCCCGAAAAATATTTCAGGCAAAAACTTTGGTTTAAGTGATGTAAACAATAGCTTACTCCAATGAAACAAAGGTAAATTTGTTAAATTGTCTTCTTTTGCAGGAAAATTTCTGACTTCTTTAAATTCCGGCATGGAAAGAAAACTGCCGTCAAGTGAAAATTTTCGTCCGTGATAGTTACAGCGCA
>JANLOW010000138.1:0-24485 GCA_031366785.1 Bacteroidota bacterium
GCCAGCTCAAACCAAAAAATCCATTGACAAAAATGAAAAAAATTATCTTATTATCCTTAATAGTATTAGGAACTGGAATTACATTAACATTTACAGGGTGTTCAAAAGACGATGCTACTTCACCAATTGTTACACTTTTGGGGTCGTCTAGCATAGATATACCCTTAAATAGTGCTCCATGGACAGATTTACTTGCGACAGCTACAGACAATGAAGATGGTGCAATAACTGTTTCATCAAATGCAAGTACATCAAATCCTGATGTAAATAAAGCCGGTACTTATACTATAACATATTCTGCAACTGATAAAGCAGGAAATCAAGGAACAGCAACAAGAACTATTCGGGTTTATAATGAAGCTGAAGTTTTTGCTGGAAATTATATTAATTGTTTTGATACATGTATAACTACCCCTCCAAGTGCTTTTAATTCACCGGGAATAGTAACACTTTCTGATTCAATTAATCGACTAGTGAAAATTAATAATTTTGGAGCTTTTGGAAGTAATATCGGAGTGTGGGTTAAAATAACAGGGAACACAGCGGGATCACAAATATTAGTTGCAACAGGACAATCATTAGGTGGAAGTGCTCAGATAAATGCAGTATATCCAGATGCTTCAAAAGTTGTTTCCGGTAATCCATCATCAACTTCATTTTTTATTAAATATGGCTGGACAGATGGTACAAATAGCGATGTTTGTGAAACAACTTATTTTCGTTAATAATTTATTATTTAATAGAAAAAAACCGTCAACAAAAATGTTGACGGTTTTTTTTTGATTTTAACTTTATCCTTACTTTAAATCAGATGGTTGGTTACCAAAATAATTTTACCCTTCTTTTACGAAGAATTGTTCTATTGCTAATAAATTATTTAATTTGGAGACTTCTGTTTTTTGTTTTCAACTACTCCTATTTCTCCAATGCCGGTTTAATAGTAATTCTTAAATGCTTTTTCTTCGGATTTCGTTATGATATTACAGCCTTAATAATAAGCAACATCTTTTTTATTTCTTTACATCTTCTCCCCTTTCCTTTTTTTTACAAAAAATATTATCAGAATTTTCTCAAAATTATTTTCCTATTCGTTAACATTCCTTTCATTCTTCTAAGTTGCATAGATTTTGGTCTATTCCAATTTACCGGTAAACGATCAGGCTTTGAGATTTTCAAGATAATGAGTTTCGGTAATGATTTTATAAATACGCTACCAAAAATGATTGTGGATTTTTGGTATCTGCTTCTGATATTTTTTGTGATTACTTTTTTGATGAACAAATATTATCCTAAACTTAAAACAGTCCATGTAAATAACAGAAATATCAGAAATTATTTTATCGATTCAATTGCAGGAAAAATTATTTTGTTTTTTCTCTTTGCAGCGTTGACTTTTATTGGTTTCAGAGGTGGGATTCAATATAAGCCGTTAAACATTCTCAGTGCTTCCCGTTATGGTACAGGAAAAACAACAGCTTTAATTCTTAATACACCCTTTGTTATAATAAAAACATTCGGGAAACAAACGTTGGAGGATATTCATTGGATGAGTGATGACGAATCTAAGAGAATTAATCCTTTAATTAAATTACCATCAACAAAAGATAACTTTAAATCAAAAAATGTTGTATTATTAATTCTCGAGAGTTTTGGAAAAGAATACATTGGCAGTTTAAATTCTTTCGATGGCTATACACCTTTCCTTGATTCATTGATCGGAAAAAGTCTGATCTTTCAAAATGCTTTCGCAAATGGCAAACGATCTATTGAAGGAATACCGGCTATTGTTGCCGGATTACCCGGAATGATGACTGATCCTTTTATTACGTCTGCATACTCTTCAAATTCCATTACCACTCTTCCCTCCTTGCTTAAATTAAAAGGATATAATTCTGTTTTTTTTCATGGAGGCACGAATGGCACAATGGGTTTTGACAATTTTTCAAAACTTTCAGGGTTTGATCATTACTTTGGGAGAACCGAATATAATTATGATGCAGATTTTGACGGCAGCTGGGGAATTTATGATGAACCGTTTTTACAGCGCACAGCAGAAGAAATAAACAGGATGAAGCCACCATTTTTAGCAGCTGTATTTACTTTGTCATCGCATCATCCATACATTATCCCGGAAAAATATTTAAAACTTTTTCCGGCCGGAACATTACCTATTCATCAATCAATTAGATATACCGATTATTCATTGAAACGCTTTTTTGAAACAGCCTCCAAAATGCCCTGGTATTCTAATACATTGTTTGTAATTACTGCGGATCATACCGCCTTATCCGAAAAATCTTTTTATCAGAATAATGTCGGACAACTTGCTGTACCAATTCTTTATTATTGTCCTTCTGATTCTACACTTATTGGGGAAAGTACATTAACGACCCAACATATCGATATATTACCAAGCGTATTGGATTATCTGGGTTATGATCATAAGTTTTTTGCTTTCGGAAAAAGTGTTTTCGCTAATTCATCTGCAAGTATGGCAGTAAGTTTTTCAAATGAAACCTACCAGTTAATTCAGGATAGCAATGTTTTCATTTTAAGAAACAATGAGAAAAATTCTTTTTTTAACTTTGCAACAGACAGTCTATTAAAAAATGAGCTTATCGGAACTGATACAGTAAAAGAAAGAATGATGGAAAAGAAATTAAAATCGTTCATTCAGAATTTTAATCACGCTCTTATTAATAATGAAATGAAATAGACAAATGAAAAAAATTCGTTTTATTATAAATCCAAATTCAGGTACAGGGAAAAAAAATCTTCTACCGGATTTGATTAATAAGTTTATAGATAAAGAAAAATATATTTTCGAAATTTGTCTGACCAAAGGACCCGGACATGCAACTGAATTAGCTAAGGATGCAGTCGAAAAAGATTTTAATATTGTAGTCGCTGTTGGCGGAGATGGATCAGTTAATGAAACAGCGAAAGCTTTAATAAAAACAAATACAACTCTTGGAATAATTCCTACTGGTTCCGGAAATGGATTAGCAAGACATTTGGGAATTTCCGTTGATATAGAAAAGTCAATTAATATTATTAACGAAGGAGAAGTTGACAACATTGATACTGTAACAGTAAACGATCGATTCTGTATTGGAACCATAGGGATCGGATTTGATGCCCACGTTGCACATCTATTCGCAAAAGCATCGAAACGTGGATATTCTACCTATGTAATACTGGTACTCACGGAATTTTCGTCTTATAAAGAAAAAAGTTTTTCTATCCTTGTAGATGGTAAATTATTTGAAAGGGATTGCTTCCTTTTGACTTTTGCCAATTCTTCCCAATTCGGTAATAATGCAGTAATTGCTCCGTTTGCAAATATTAAAGATGGCATAATTGATATTACATTAATGAGCAGATTCCCCGCCATCGCTGCACCATCGTTGATTTACAGATTAATGAATAACTCCATACAAGGATCACGTTTTTTTGAATCGATGAGAGGAAAAGAAATAATAGTTAAAAACAATGGTTCTATGCTTGGACATATAGATGGAGAGCCTGTAATTTTTAATTCAGATTTAAAAATAGAAATTAATCCTCTTTCAATAAAAGTAATTGTTCCGGTAATAGAGAAATAATGATTTTAGAAAAATATTTTAAAAGTTTTACTTACGCCGTTGCGGGAATCGGATATGCTTTCAGAAGCCAGATTAATATGCGATTTCATAGTATAGCTGCTTCAGTTGTAATTATTTCTGCAATTATTCTTCACCTGTCTGCTCTTGAATGGTGCATCGTTTTATTCTGTATAGGATCAGTTATAGCTGCAGAGCTTATTAATACTTCTATTGAGATTAATGTAGATTTATTATCTCCCGGGCGAAATGAAAAAGCAGGACATGTAAAAGATTTAGCAGCTGCTGCTGTTCTGGTTATTTGTACTATTTCAGCAATAATTGGTTTAATAGTTTTTATTCCGAAAATAATTCACATCATTTGAATATGTCAAAGAAAGTTAAGTCCGGAGGAATTGTATATTCTACCAATCCGGATTATAAATATACGGCTCAGCCTCACCAGGGAGCTACAATTGCCCCAAAAGCTCAGGATTTAAAAATTTTTCTCGATAAGAAAAATCGTGGCGGCAAAACTGTTACAATAATTTCAGGCTTTGTTGGAAAAGAAGAAACAATTGAAAAACTTGGCCGTGAATTAAAATCAAAATGTGGTGTTGGTGGCTCTATAAAAGATGGGGAAATAATTATACAGGGGGATCATAGGGATAGAGTTTTAATCTTACTTATGAAAGAAGGATATAAAGCTAGGAAAATTTGACTGGGTGACTGGGATTAATGGATTATGGGACTGGGTGATTTTTTTGGAAAGATGATACTCATTTCCGGGATAGAATACAGATTTGGCGAATAAGAAAAATTTAAAATTAGTTCGTAAAAAACATTATTTCATTTTTTTCCCCGAAAGTTTTTATAAATTTTTATAGCAAAAATTAAAATAATCGAAAAAATTATCATTCCAACTACACCTTTTATCCAATTAGTCAAATCTTTCATTACGACAATAAAAATAATGGCAACTAGAAAAATGGTTGCTACTTCATTCCAAAGACGCATTTTCATACCTGAATAATGGATTTCGTTTTTCTGAAATTGTTCTAAAATTCGACCACATAGTAAATGATAAATGGTGAGCCCAACAACAAATGCCAATTTCAGATAAAGCCAATCAGGAATATTTGAACCATACATATTTACCAAAAGAGCAATTCCAAAAATATAAGTACCGACAGCAGATGGCCATGTGATTCCATACCATAATCGTTTCTCAGCACCTTTGAAATGTGCAATTAGAATACTTCGTTCAGGTTCTGATTTTAAATTTGCTTCTGAATGATAAACGAATAAACGAACAATATAAAAAAGTCCTGCAAACCAGGTGATAACAAAAATGATATGTAATGCCATTAAATAAAGCATGGAACTATTTATTGCTTTCTGAAATTACTCTGTTATAAAGATTCTCATACAAAGGAAGAATTTCCCGAATATCAAATTTCTTCGCATGAGCAAGAGATTGCTGTTTAAATTTCTGAAGTATATTTTCATCACTTAATATATGAATGGCATTACGTGCCATATCTTCAATGTCACCAACTTCGCTCATAAATCCTGTAACTCCATTTACATTCAATTCAGGCAGTCCACCGGTATTGGTAGAAATAACCGGAACCTGACAAGCCATTGCTTCCAATGCAGCTAGACCAAAACTTTCCGTTTCTGAAGGAAGAATAAAAAGATCACCGACAGAAAGTATTTCTTCTACCATATCCATTTTCCCAAGAAACCGTATGTGTTCACCAGCAGGAGTTTCTCTGCTTTCTTTCTCACATTTGTTTCTATCGGGGCCATCCCCTATCAATAATAATTTAGAAGGGATTTTTTCAGCGATAATATTAAATATTTTAATTACATCACTTACTCTTTTAACCGGACGAAAATTTGAAGCATGAATAACCAACTTTTCATTATTAGGAGCAATGGCTACTTTAAAATGATCTTTCCTTTGTTTAGTAAAGCGGGATAAATCAATAAAATTTGGAATAACGTCGATCTGTTTACAAATCCTGAAATTTTTATACGTATCTTCTTTCAAAGATTTTGAAACAGAAGTTACTGCATCACTCTGATCGATTGCAAATGTCACTACCGGGCTATAACTTTCATTTTTACCAACAAGCGTAATATCTGTTCCATGCAATGTAGTAATGAAGGGAAGTTTTTGCCCCTGCGATTCCATTATTTTCCTTGCCATATAAGCCACTGAAGCGTGCGGAATTGCATAGTGAACGTGAACTAGATCGAGTTTTTCGTATCGGGCAACATCAACGAGTTTGCTTGTTAAAGCAGTTTCATAAGGAGCATATTCAAAAAGCGGGTAATCTGCCACACTAACTTCATGGTAAAAAACATTCTCAATAAAATGTTCAAGGCGCACGGGTTGACTGTAGGTGATAAAGTGAACACTATGTCCTTTATCTGCTATAGCTTTACCTAATTCTGTTGCAACAACGCCGCTTCCACCGAAAGTTGGGTAGCATAATATTCCGATTTTCATAAACTTTAATTAAAGAATGCTACAAAGGTAATATAAAGGAATTCAATAATTACCCACCTGCTGATCGAGGATTGATTTATAAATAATTTCCTGGATATTTGTTCTAACATTTAACTTAATTAATTTATCATTAGAAACATCCGGATTTATCCGGTTAGATAGAAAAATATATATTAAGCCGTATTTAGGATCAGCCCATGCACATGTTCCTGTAAAACCCTGATGACCAAAAGTCATTGGTGAGGCTGACGGACTGCAAGGACTAATTTTTGAAGGATCACTTTCAGGTTTATCGAATAAAAGACCGCGACGATTCTGTGGAAATTGTTTTTGAGTAAAAGTTTGTATGGTTGATGCCTTTAAAAATCTTTGTCCGCCATAAGTGCCATCGTTAAGAAGCATTGACATTATTATTGCCAGATCGTTGGCATCACTGAATACACCGGCATTTCCGGAAACTCCTCCTAACATTGCAGCGGCAGGATCATGAACATAGCCTCTCAACAATTGTCGTCGAAAGACTGTATCATTTTCTGTAGGAACAATTTCATCTAAATGGAATTTATCGCGGGGATTGAATGATAAGCGCGAAAGTTTAAGAGGTTTGTAAAAATTTTCATAGACATATTTATCCAATGTTTCTTTAGTAATATTTTCTATAACCTCCTTCATTAAAATGGGTCCAAAATCGCTATAAACATATTTTCCTTTTTCACCCAAGGGAGAAGAGTAAATATGTTTTCTTATAGTATCGGCATAACTTTTCAATAAATAAATGCTATCAGCTACATGTAATGTAAATTTATCGTCGGTTGAATTTTTGTACAATGTTTTTGAAAGTCCATTTGGAACCAACGTTTCTTTATAAAAAGGTATCCATGATTGAAGTCCGGCCTGATGAGCAAGAATTTCCTTTATTGAAAGATTGCTTTTGTTTGTGCCTTTTGATTTTGGTAAATATTTTGAGAGCGTATTATTTAAATTGATTTTATTTTTTTCATATAATCGCATTAAAGCTAGAGCTGTAGCGGCAATTTTAGTTACAGAAGCAATATCATATAAATCAGAGTTTTTTACAGAATCGGTTGAATTATAACTTTGATAACCGAATGATTTTTGAAAAACTACTTTACCATTCCTCGCTACTAATATCTGACAACCGGGCATTGCTCCATTTACAATTGCAGAATTAACAACGCTGTCAATTTTATTTAGTTGAATGGAAGACATGCCTGCAGCTTCCGGAATGGTATATTGTAAGCGAATAGTTTTTCCTGATTTTACACTTGTATTTCTTGGAAAATCCGGGGTAGATGAAACAGGAATTTTTCCCGAAGCACTTAAGCCTCCCATTATAATTTGTGCTGCGATTGATTGAGGCATTGCAAAATCTTCATAAGCAAGAAGAATAGCTTTTGCAGATTTTAAATTCTTGAAACGAGAAAGTGTATACGCATTTCCAAAATCTACAAATACGGTTTTATATTTTGAGAGCACAGTATCAATAAACATTGCGGCTGATGGCGGGATGCCATAACCTGTTTGAGCCTTCATAGTTGTTCCGTGCATGCTCAAAATTATATAATCATAATTCGAAAGAAAGTTAAACAATGCTTCAAAGACAGAAACAGGAGCATCTTTATCTAACGAAAAGACATCCATATATCCATACATTTTTAATTGCTGCTGAAAAGAATTATTGACCTTATCACCTATTACAACGCTTGCAATTCTTAAAGAATCCTTTGAACGAAATGGCAAGAGAGAATCCTTATTTACTAATAAAGAAATTGATTTTTCATAGAGTTCCCTTTGTAACAATAAACCTTCAGGATTATTTAAATCATTATATAAATTTGTCGTATCAATAAATTGCGGGCGATTGAGTCCACACCAATATTTTACCATCAACAATTTTTTAACACGAGAGTCAATTTCATCTTGTGTAATTTCACAGTTCTCGACAGCATAATGTATTTCCAGAATGGCTTTGGGTACATCTTCAGAATAAAGCAATACATCATTTCCGGCCAGAAGAGCCATCTTGTCAACAATGCCGGGTTTGTGGCTTTGTGTAACTCCTTTCATATTTAAAGCGTCCGTAAATATTAATCCTTTAAACCCCATTTTCTCCTTTAATAACCCAGTGACAATTGAAGAAGATAATGTAGAAGGAGTGTTTTGATTGCTGTCGAGTGAAGGAATATTCAGATGAGCCACCATCATGCCGGCAAGACCGGAAGAAATTAATTTTCGGAAAGGGTAAAGTTCAACGGAATCGATTTCGAGAGTATCCTGAAAAATTGTTGGTAATGTAAAATGTGAATCAGTATCTGCATTTCCGTGGCCCGGAAAATGTTTGCCGGTTGCCAAAATGTGATTGTCCTGAAGGGCATTCATATAGTAAAGCGATTTTATTGTTACGCTTTCTCTTTCATCACCAAATGATCTGCTACCAATAACCGGATTGGAAGGATTATTATTTATATCGGCATCAGGAGCAAAATTAACATGTATGCCGAGTCGAAGGCAATTCTTTGCTATTTCATTTCCCATCAAGTAAACGACACTATCGTTTTGTATTGCTGAAAGTGTCATCTGCCTGGGAAAACGAATAGTACTATCCAGGCGCATTGCGAGACCCCATTCGGCATCCATACCAATTAACAGAGGCACTTTTGATTTGCTTTGATAATTGTTTGTCAATAAAGCCTCTCTGATAGGGCCACCTTGAAAAAAAATTAATCCTCCTATCCCGTTTTTTTCTATAAGCCCGGAAATTTCTTTGATGTGATCAGTATCTTTATTACTCCAGGCCGCAACCATCATCAACTGTGCAATTCTTTCTTCGCGATTGAGTTTTTTCACGATTGAATCAGCCCAATATTCAGCTTCTTTAGAAAAGAAAGGTGGATTGTCCGAACCAATTACCTTTTGAAAGCAAGTAAAAATAAACAGAACTACCAGACAGGCTGACAAAAACCAATTATTCATATAAATATAAGTAATAATCGCAAGAACGATAAAATTACTGGTTCATACATCTCAATTGTCACTCTGACAAAGGTTGTTTTTAACAATGTTTAGTGTGTAATAATCTGAGAATAATAACTGAAAATAGTTTAAGCGAAGATAAATTACTTTCATTTGTATCTTAACTTTATGAGAATCCTGATTACTATCCAATGAATCGTAAAAGTGCGTGGATTATTTTATTTGTTTTTGTGCTTGCATTGTTTTTTAGAAAAGCAGGAATAGCTTTTGGTTCTGTATTTATTTCTATTTCCGCTTTTATTCTTGGTTTTTATCTTTTAACAAACTCTTTTTTTTTCAATAAAATTTATCAAAGAATAACAGCATTGATATTTTTATTTTTTTCTGTCGCATTGTTACAATATTGGTTTAAGAATATACAGATTAATATTTTTGGTTTAAAGGAATATTCCATTAATGTACTTATAATTTCATGTTGGGTTATCTTTTCATTTTTCAATTATCAAAGTATAAAAAACAATATTCTTACTTTTTCACTTTGGCTTATACTATGTATTATTTTTTCTACGTCTGTAATTTTAAATCCAAGAGAATTTCATAATTTATACCGTTCGAGTACTTACGAAGAATATATTCGATCCAGGTATACAGAGCAATCGGGAATTGTTGCCGACTTATATATTGATAAATATAAAAAAGTAGAAATAGAAAGAGCAGACAATTTGTTAAAAGAAGCAATGTTATCAGATAGTCTTTCTGACTATGACAAAGCTTTATTTTTTTATAATAAAAGTATTGATTTAAATCCAGATAATGTAAAAGCTTATTACAAGCGGGGGCTTCTTAAATTAATTCATCTGGATTTAAATTTTTCTATTGCCAATTCTGCAGTAAAAGATTTTAGCAGAGTAATACATCTGGATTCTAATTATTCAGAGGCATATTTTCATCGTGGATTGGCACTTGGGTATTTAGGATTAAAAGGCAGGTCTTTTTTGGATATGAAAAAAGTTTGGGAATTAGACAGTACAATTTCTGATGACCTATTTGAGAAAAGGTATGGTTCATCTAAAAAATCTTTTTCTATACCATTTCACCCGTGATTCTTCTTTACGAATTATTCTTTCAATATTTCTCTGATGAGTAACCAGAATTAAAATTGCTACAGCGAGCGAAAAAATATTAATACTTGAATTGGTTGAATAAAAAACCATAATGACAATTGGAAAAACGATTCCACTAATCATGCTGCTTAAAGAAACATATCCGCTAAAATAAAGAGTAACAATAAAACTAAGTGCACAAATTAGAGCTGCCTGAGGATGAATACCTATAAGTATACCTAACATGGTTGCCACTCCTTTTCCACCGCGAAAGCCGACAAAAACCGGGAAAATATGACCCATGATTCCACAAACTGCAAGTGCCAGCTCAAAATCAATAAACTCAGGAGATTGTGAATCATAATCTCCAATAATAAAAGCTAGTTTTACAGCAAGGAATCCTTTTAGGATATCCATAATTAATACTACAATACCTGGTTTTCTGCCTAAAACACGAAATGTGTTTGTGGCACCTGCATTACCGCTGCCATATTCCCTGACATCAATATTATAAAATGTTCGACCTACCCAAACTGCAGAAGGAATAGAACCTACTAGATAAGCGGCGAGTAAACCAAGGAGATTCGGTAGTGTAAGCAATTGAAGAAATTTTTACTTTCCGTCAGAATTCAAATGAAGCAAAGCAATTTTTTCGCAATCATAGTTAATCATTGGCTAATTCACAACCTTACTTTTCTAGTTCTTCCTTTTCCGGCTGCATTTTCCTTATAAAATTTTTAGCAGCACGGTCTGTAGACAAAATATATTCAAAATCAGGCTTATCCTTGATCTTTTTAACCCTCTTTTCAGGTTTTACTTTATTAATCTCCTCATTAAAAGCACTGTACGAAGAAATAGCCTGTAGAAGTCCACGGCTGTAACTAAAGAAATACCATTGTCCCTTTTCGGGTTCAAGATAAATATTAAATGCATCACCACTTCTCTTATGAACTATTTCTACAAATCCATTCATTCGTCTGTTAATGTTTACTTTATCAATGCTTCCTATTCCTATTTGACCGGTAGATCTGTAGCTTCGGCTGCTATTATCCCAAATCATTTTAAGCTCGGTAATGAAAAACGTATGTCGTAATTCATCAGGGATTTTTTTGAAAGCACCATATAGATTTAGTTCAGCAATGAATTTATCTGCTTTCTCTTTGCCAACCAATTCAGTAATTCCATGTTCGTAGGTTAGTTGCCCCGCATCTTGTGTTGGCTTAAGCATGACATTTGTTGATAATTGAGTACTCATAACTTTCAATGCATCATCATTGAAGAAAAAATCGACAGCGGCCAGAATTTTAAAATTGGTGCTGTCATTGTTCAGATTATTGGTAACGTTTCCAACTGTCTTTAACTCCAATTGACCAAGATCAGAACCAAAGTCTAGTTTTCCTTCACCATAGACGATGCAATTCTTATCATCCAGACTCAAAAAATTACCGGCAGCACCCGGCTTTTCAAGTTTCTCTTTTGTAGTAATGCAAAATTTATCGGTAATTTTATTATAATAAATTAATCCAGTAGCGTTTATAATTTCAAGATCCGTTGATAGTTGTTTAGGTATTAAAAAAGCAGCATATATTCCAGTGCTATCAGCTGTTTGTGAGATTGAAGAAGAAAGTTTTTCTCCTGTATCAGTAACAGGTGATGCAATAGGAATAGTGACATTCATTGGATTAATTTCGCCGGTAAAACGAATCCAGTTTTTTTGAATTTTATCGCAGTGAAGGTTTGGCATTGCAAAACCCGAAAAAGTTAAAAATTCCTGAACTGCAGTTAAGTGGACATTTCCTTTAAATAAAAACTGCGGACTTAGGGGAAAGCCTTCCGAATTTGTAAGTTCACCATCAGCATATGTTTGTGAGGTAGTATCTACAGCAATTTTGTCAAAATGAAAATGATGTTTGACTTTTTTTTCATCGATATAATCGTAATCGCCACTACCCTCATATTTTTTACGACCAAGTATATTAACGTCAGCATTGTAAATTGAATGATACTTTGTTGTATTGTTTGCGATAATACGAGCGTCCTTTAAAGTTCGGATTTTAGCATATCGTTCAACAACAACTTTACCGCTGTCGGGAATTACAGAGGCATCGGCGGTTTGAATTAAAGCAACTTTCTCTGCTTTAATCAGGTAATCTTTTAAAGAATATCTGGCAAAAGGAGCTTTCCATCGAAGAGAATCCTGATGAGCTTCGACGCTGATAAATTCAGAACCTGTAAGTGTGACTCCTGTCGCTGAAGTATCATTTTCTGCATTTTGATTACCTGCAGACATTTCAACTTCTTTAGCGTCCATAAACCATTTGAAGCGGTCAATAAAACAGATGTATTGATTTAAAGGGAAGCTAACATAAGATCCACCGCCGTTTGATTTGAATTCACCAACACGGTTACTAAAATCGATATGTGATTTTACATTTTTAGTTGTAAAAGCAAGGGCGCTCAAATTGTCGGAAGTTAATCTGAAATCAGAAGTGTCTGCATCGAAAATATTTGCTTTGTATTTAAATAATTTTGATTCCAGCTCACTGGATGTAAACATCATTATCCCTTCTCCTAATAATCCCGATGGCCTTAGTTGAAGATTTCCGTTTAATGTTGCCTGGCCCTCATACATATCCATATCTGCTTCTCGCCTATTTACAAACATTACATCGTTATTGGGTTCCCAGTGAATATAAACCAAATCAGCTTTTACAGATGGAAATTGAACACTTGATAAAGTATCTTTCTTATTGATAAAATCGTGAGCATATGCATTCATTGAATCAGGAAGAAAAAGATATTCATCCGACTTTGATGTAGAAGAAAGATAATTAAGAACGCCATTGCCTTTTAATCCCTGGTTACTTAGATTAACGGTACTTGTAAATTTACCTTTATCACCATAAGTCGGCCAACCATTGGGTCCTGTTTCCCGGACAAGCCCTAGTGAAAGATCGGCTTGCAATTTAAGTGTATCCCTAAAATCCGGAAAGATACCTGCTGAAACAAATTCTCCATTGAATCTTAAGCCGGCACGACTGAAATTATCCAATGAATCGATGGTAAAAGGATCGAGATGAAAATAAAATTTTTCACGATTATAAACACCTTGCTGAATAAATGATTTATCATAATTGACATAGGAATCTTTTTTTGAATTAAAGATCGGGTAATTAGGATATTCATGAGTACCGGATTTATTTCCCTGAAAGTCGATAAGTAAATCGCCGGTAATATTTTCTAAAACACTTTTCACAGTGAGAAGTTTTCTATTTCCGTATATATCAATTTCCGATGCATTCTCGCTTTCCACTTTCAACAATAATGAATCGACATTTTCGAGATTAACTTTGAAATTCTGGTAATCAAAAGAAAATAATTTTCCATAAAAATCAAATCTACCGGCATGTACTCTACCGGCAAACGAGAAATCGCGGTCTTTATGTAATTTAATTTCTTGATTCTGCGGATAAATGACAACATTTTGTGAATCGCTAAGAATAATAGGTGCTAGTCCGCGTAATGTTATTTCAAAGTTTAGCAAATTAATACTGGCATTTGGTTTTGCTTCTATGATTGATTCAAATTGTATGACATCATAATCGGTCTTACCCATGTTTGCCAGAAGGTAATAATAAAGTCTGTCTTTAATAAGAGCATTATCTTCTGTGGCATCATAGGCGACAAAACCATCGCTTGAAAGTTGTATCAGCATTAAACGAACTTCGGAGGGAGCTAATTTCATATACTTGGCAAGGTCTTCTGTATAGATAACCTTACTCCCGGTTTTTTCCGCAAACTGTTTAATTGTAGAAAGTGGATGTTG
The DNA here is from genome assembly GCA_031366785.1 of Bacteroidota bacterium. GTDB lineage: Bacteria > Bacteroidota > Bacteroidia > AKYH767-A > 2013-40CM-41-45 > JADKIH01. The sequence continues at coordinate 14,023 of JANLOW010000138.1, forward strand.
AGAGCTAAGGCCTTGTAAGCGAAAAAACCTTTGCTTTCTGAAATAATTACTTGATTCAAAATTAGCTTTACTTTCTCCTGTACCGCTTATCATTTTCATATTAATAATCGGTTCATCAATTTTCCAGTAGAGGCCGTCAAAATACATATCGACCTGATGAAAGGAATCAAAGTAAGGACTTTTTGATCTTCCTTCTTCTCCCCGTATTAAAGCAAGTTCACGATCTTTTACTATGTATTTAAAAGCAACGCCGGGATGGTAAATAGAATCCTTTTCAAAAAAAATAGTTACAGCTGCATTATCAGAAGTAAGTTTATCTTTTCGGATTGAAAAACTTTTTGATTCGGCAAGTAAAAATGGTTTCTTAGAACGGTAAAAAATCAGTGCGGCATTTTCTTCAGCATTACCTGAACCAATCATTCTATTTCCATTCATTGAAAAGCCTCCACGGTAATCAATATCTGGAACTATATTTTTAATGGCAAGTCCGGCCGTATACGATTGAAATCTTGGATAAGAAGCCGTTTCAACACTGATATTTGCCAGAATTTTATCCGTATATTTTCCAATTAAAGATTTAGTAAAATAAGTTGAATTATAAAAATAAACTGAATCAGCAGTAAAGTCACTTTCAGTTACATCGAAAACATAATTTGTAAGTTCTGCATGAACAACTTTTTCGTCCCACCCGGCACGAATCCAATTTACTTTTCCTCCCTGCCCGTAAAACAACTGTTTTGTTGGGTATAAAAATCCTTTGGTATTATAAATAATTGAAGAGTCTCCTCTGGCAGCACAAACAAGATTTAAGGAAGGGAAAATAATTTTAGGTATAGAATCAAAATCAAAGGAGTAATTGGAATTATCACTATGCCAGTTTGTTGATGAAGACTGATACATCGTATTGTTCCTAAAAAGATTATTGCATGTTAAAATATAATTCGTAAAATGTCGGACAGGTAATAAAAGCAATTTATCGAGGCTTGCTTGCCAGGCAGCAAAACTTGCAGCTGATTGGGTACTATTAGAAAAACTTATAAGAGCTTGCAAATAATTATTGAAATCTGGAAAGGCCTTCATTCTCTTTCTTAACATAGCATTCGCTGTGCGGTAAATTTCATCTTGTTGTTGATTAGTAAACTTTCCTGAATTCCAGGAAAGTTTAAAATTTTCCATTAAAACCTCTCCATCTTTTTTATTCGTTTCTTCAAGAAATTTTTGTAATTCCTCAATAAACTTTACTTGATCGGTTGTAAAATTTTTTAAAGTTTGTCCATTCGACCAAAATGTGGTAAAACAAAAAATCAATAGCAGATATATTATTATTCGGGAAGTCATAATCAATTTTTAATATAATGAAGAGCGAGCCAGTTATTTTCTTCGGCTTCTGTCAGATAAGACAATCCATTTTTGACAGCACATTGGTTAATAATTTCTTTATCGCTTTTGAGAATGCCACTAAGTAATATTTCACCGCCTGATATCAGAGAATTAGAATAGAATTGAAGATCATTCAAAAGTATGTTCCGGTTTATATTTGCAAAAATAATATCAAATTTATTTTCTTTTATTAATGAAACATCACCTTTAAAGACAGAAATATTTTTTACATTATTCATTTCACAATTTTCCAAACTGTTTTTATACGCCCATTCTTCTATATCAATGGCCATAATATTTTTTGCACCCATTTTATCAGCTAATATAGAGAGAATAGCCGTTCCGCAACCCATGTCTAGGATCACCTTATTTTTTAATGACAATTTCAAAATACATTGAATCATCAGTGAAGTAGTTGGATGATGTCCGGTACCGAAAGACATTTTTGGTTCAATAATTATTTCATGCAGAAACTCCTCCGATTTAGGATGAAAAGGTGCTCTGATATAAACGCTTCCGGCAATGCAAACAGGCTCAAAATTACTTTCCCATTTCTTATTCCAGTTTTGATCTTTTATGAACGATGTTTCATAGCGGATATTTTCTCCGGAGCCGGGAATCGATAGAAGAACCTTTTTTAGATTATCTTCTATAAACAGTTTTGCTTCTATATAAGCATTCACGCCGTCTGTTCTTTCTTCGAACATATCAAAATCATTATCTCCTAACCAGGCAATGATAGCTTCGTTCAATGAAGCATCATTGTAAAATCGAACTTCTGTATAATCCATCGCTGAATTTTATTTTTAAAAAACGGGTTGCAAAGATTTAATAATTGATAAAAAATCATCCGATTTGAGTGAAGCACCACCTACGAGTCCGCCATCGACATCGCGACAGTTAAAAATTTCTTTAGCATTTTTTATAGAAACACTGCCACCATAAAGTATGGGAATTTTTTCGGCACTATCTTCATCAAATTTATCTTTAATTTTTTGACGAATAAAGGAATGCATTTCCTGAATTTCAGAAGCGAGAGCATTTACACCGGTACCAATGGCCCAAACGGGTTCATAGGCAATTATACATTCACTGATAATCGTCCTATCGATATGAAAAAGCCCTTCTGATAATTGATTTTCGACAGTAGCAAAATGCCGGCCTGATTTACGTTGTACTAAATCTTCTCCACAGCAGTAAATTGGGATCAAACCATGTTCGATTGCTTTATTAATTTTTTTAGCGAGTAAAGCATTATTTTCATTAAAAATCGTTCTTCTTTCCGAGTGACCGATGATTACATGTTCAACACCTATAGAAGCTAACATTGAAGCAGAAATTTCGCCTGTAAAAGCGCCTTTATCTTCGCTGTAACAATTCTGAGCAGCAATAAAAAAATCTGCCTGGCTTCGTGTTCTGTTAATAAGATCATGAATATAAATGAATGGAGCAGCAATGATAACAGAACAATATTCGTTGCTACCCTCAGAATCTGCAATTACATCAGCAAGAGACATAGCTTCTGCATATGTTAGATTCATCTTCCAGTTTGCCACAACAATTTTCTTTCTCATGATCCTAAAGGTATTCAATTCTTGAATGTATTTTATAATTTATATATGTTAAAAAAAATTATTTCTACAGATTATATGTGAATATAAAATTGCTTTTCTTAACTTATTCTGATTCTCGGATCAAGAATTCCGTTAATGATGTCGGCCAAAATATTTAAGAGGATGAAAATTACAGAGATAAAAAGAACAATTCCAGTGACAACGGGTAAATCATAATTTTCCAGAGCATTTACGGTAAGTTTTCCTATTCCATTCCATCCAAAAATAAATTCAATGAAGACAGCACCCGCAAGCAAAGAACCCAACCAGCCGCTGATTGATGTAATAACAGGATTCATAGCATTGCGTAATGCATGACGCAATATTATTTCACGTGCATTAAGTCCTTTTGCCCGAGCCGTGCGAATATAATCCTGTGAAAGAACATCGAGCATAGAACTTCGCATGAGTTGAACGATAATAGCCATGGGCCTTAATCCCAAAACAATTGCCGGAAGAATGAGGTTTTTCCATTCAATGTAAACACCTCTGAATGGATCAATTTCATACAATCCGCCTGTCATATTTAGTCCGGTGAAACGGCTTAACAGAAATCCAAAAATCCAGGCAAAGATGATAGAAGCGAAAAAGGATGGTATAGATATACCGGAAAGAGAAAGTGCAAGTATAAAACGATCGGTACGTGAATTTTTTTTCAATGCTGCAAAAATTCCAAGCATAATGCCGAAAAATGTGGCGAAGATTATTGCAGCAAAAGCAAGAACAGCAGTGTCAGGAAGTTTTTCCGATATGATGCTACTTACATTTCTTTTATTTTGATAAGATCGTCGCAGATATGGTGGCTTTAGAACAATACTATTATTCTCAATTTCAACTATTTTAACAACATGTTTATATTTTGTTGAATCTAAAAAGGAATGACTTTGCGGATTCATACTTAAAATCGAGACAGGAGATAGGTCATTCACATACATTATAAATTGCAAATGTAAAGGAAGATCACGGCCTAAATCTTTATTAATGAGAGCAACGGATGAACTATCGGCACGCTGGCCTAACATCATCCTTGCCGGATCTGCCGGAAGAACGGCAAAAAGAAAAAAAATAATAATTACTACACCGCCGATTACGAATAATCCATTGAGAAGTCTTTGAAAAATAAACCGGGCCATTGTTGAATGTGATTTCTATGATGTTATTTTTGAAAAGCTGAAATATTAGTACAAAGGATTAAAAAAAATAAATATAATTTGGAAATATTACGAAAGATTATACACAATGGATTGTGGTTAGAAATGTCTGAACAGGGATTTAGCTGATTTAAGGATTTCGCTGAAAGAATAAAAATTTACAAACCAATGTTCCCGTCTTCTATAAATTTTATAGAGTGAATAATTTTTATTACTTGTCGCTCAGGTAGTCTAACGAGAGTAATAATAAATGCTTTATATTAGTTGTGGATTTTATGAAATTGGTAAGTAGGGCTACGTAATCACACAAACGATGAGTCTATCTCACCTAACATTTTTTCTACCATGCAAGGGATAAACAAATGATATATGTCATCCCTTCGGGATTTATTTGTTAGCGTATTTAGGTTATAATAATATCACCCCTTCGGGGTTTTATTAGTTTGCATCTTTATTGTAATAATAATTTCATCCCTTCGGGATTTTTACCCCTTCTGCTTAATCTTTTTATAATCATAACACGCCTTCAGCGTTAAAAATCCCGAAGGGATGGCGTACAAAAAATATTTCAATAAAACTTAAACAGGCTCTTAATATTAAAAAATTAGTTTATTAGACATTTTATTTTCCGTCACTTGATTCAAATTGTATCTCATACAACTCCCGATACAATCCATTTTGTTTGAGTAATTGCTGATGACTGCCCTCTTCCATTTTGATTCCTTTATCGAGAACGATAATCCGGTCAGCATTTTGAATGGTAGCTAACCGATGTGCAATAACAATAGAAGTTCTTTGATAGGTAAGTTTGGATGTTGCAAGTTGTATTAATTCTTCTGATTCGCTATCGATCGATGATGTGGCTTCATCAAGTATAAGAATTTTTGGATTGAAAACATAAGCACGAATAAAAGAAATTAATTGTCTTTGTCCGACGGAAAGCATACCACCTCTTTCCATGACATTAAAATCATAATTACCCGGAAGCCGGCTAATAAAATCGTGCGCTCCTATTGCTTTGGAAGCTTCAATAACCTGCTCTCTTGTGACAGAAGGATCATTTAATGTAATATTATTAAAAATGGTATCAGAAAAAAGAAAAACATCCTGAAGAACAACTGCAATCTGTTTTCTTAATTCAAAAAGATTGTAATTTCGGATATCGACATCATCAATTAAAACACTGCCTTTTTGATATTCATAAAGCCTGCCGACGAGGTTTATAATGGAAGATTTACCGGCTCCGGTGGCGCCAATAAAAGCTAACATTTCTCCCGGCTGGACTTCGAAACTAATGTCTTTTAATATCCATTCAGGTTGAGCATTTTCCATTACGGGAAGATCACTATAGGCAAACCAAACATTTTTAAATTGAATTTTTCCTTTGAGTGATTTAATAAACTTTCCATCGTTCGAAATAAATTCATTCGTATCAAGCACACGTAGTACCCTTTCGCTGCTTACCATACCCATCTGAAGCGTATTGAACTTATCTGCTAATTCCCGAATTGGCCGAAACAGCATATTGATAAACATAATAAAGGCTACGACATTTCCCAGTGAAACATCGCCGAGTATTACACCGTGTGATCCCCACCATACAAGCAAGCCTATTGATGTTGCGGAAAGTAATTCGACAATGGGAAAAAAAATCGAATAATACCAAACAGATCGTACATGAGCCTTCATATGATCTTTATTGATAGCCTTGAATCGTCGCATCTCTTCATCTTCGCGATTAAAAGCCTGAACAACGCTCATACCTGTAATATGTTCCTGAACAAATGTATTTAACAAAGCAACCTGAGTTCGTACTTCACGGAAGGTCTTATTAATACCTTTCTGAAAAATACGTGTTGCAACAAATAGAACAGGTATTGTAGAAAGGCTTATGAGAGCAAGTCTCCAGTCTTTAACAAACATTACAGCAATTATCACAACCAACTGAAGCAAATCACCTATAATAACAATGAGTCCTTCGCTGAAAATATCGGCAATTGTTTCAAGATCGCTGATGGTTCGTGTAACGAGTGTGCCTATCGGAGTATGATCAAAATATTTTAATTTCAATTGGCTTATATGCCTGAATAACTTTACCCGTAAATCTTTTATAACTACCTGACCGAGCCAACTGGTTATATAGGTATGATAATATTGTATTATTGTTTGAAAAAACAGAAGTAATGTCATAACAACCATCATCACCAATAATCCTTTTTGATCAAAAGTCATAATATAATGATCGATGGTGTATTGAATTAAAATAGGTCTGACGGGAGAAATCAGAGCGATGAGCAAAGTTAATGCAACAGCAATCCGAAACTTCTTTTTATAAGGTTTTACAAAAGCATAGATTCGTTTGAGAATTGAAACATCAAAAGCTTTGCCGCTTATTGTTTTTTTTGCCATCAGAAAACAGGAAAAGGATAAGTTATATCGGTAAGATAAAGTCCATGTGCAGGAACAGAAACGCCAGCTTCGCTCCTGCTACGGCTTTCTAAAATATCAGCAAATTCTTTATCATCCATTTTATTTAGACCCGCATTTAAAAGTGTACCGACAATAGCTCGCACCATGTTCCGTAAAAACCGGTCTGCAGTAATAGTAAAAATAAGTTCGTCCCCTTCTTTTTTCCATTGAGCATAAATAATTTTGCAAATATTAGTGAGGGTTTGGGTATTCGATTTACTAAAACTTGAAAAGTCGTTATGATCTAAAAGTTTTTCCGCAACAATATTCATTCTTTCAATATCAGGATTAAAAGGGAAAAAATATGCACGGTCTCTCAAAAACGGATCTTTTTTTCGGTACAAACGATAGGCATATGTTCTTGAGGTTGCACTAAAACGGGCATGATCTCTCTCACCGACAGGGAATATAGAATGAATTACGATTGCATGAGGTAGTACTGAATTAAGCTGATGTAGTAGTTCGTTTGTATTTTGAATTTCATTACGTTCAAAATGTGCGAAAAATTTTTTTGCATGAACACCTGTATCGGTGCGTCCACATCCAACTGTTTCTATATCTTTTTTTTTAAGTACCATACTTAATGCATTATTCAATTCAGACTGGACACTATTTGCATTTTTTTGAATCTGCCAACCATGAAAGTTTGCGCCGTCGAAAGAAAGCCTAATGAAATAGCGCATGGAAGTGGTTAATTATTAATAGTTGCTAGTTATTGGTTAATAGTAATTTGATGATATAGTTTCTAATTAATGTGAAATGTAATGTCTACATATTATCTCGATACCCGATACTTGATACTTTATACCACTCTTTCAATGCGGATACTCCACTCTGACATGATAAATACTTATCAGCATTTTTTTAAAAAGTTTTCTGAGTTCAGAAATATCTTTTAAAGTAATTGGTGAATTATCAAATTGTTTTTGTTCAATTTGCTTATCGATTATCTGATCAACCAGCTCGCTAATATGAGTTGAGTCGGCATTTTTTAAACTTCTGGAGGCAGCTTCAACAGAATCAGCCATCATGAGTACAGCAGTTTCTCTGGAAAAAGGAAGTGGTCCTGGATAATTGAATATTTCTTCTTCCGGCGTTTTTTCAGGGAAGTTTTTTAGGAATGATTGATAGAAATATTGCATACGTCCCGTACCATGATGGGTACGAATAAAATCAATTATCTGCTCGGGTAAACCATGCTTCTTTGCTTTTTCAATACCTCTTATAACATGACTTTTTATTATTCTGGCACTTTCTTCAAATGAAATATCATCATGAGGATTATTGAGAGTGTTTTGATTTTCGATAAAATAAATGGGCATATCAATTTTGCCAATATCATGATACATGGCTCCGGCACGAACCATCAGTGGATTGCCACCAATATGATAAATAGCAGCCTCTGCAAGATTTGCAACCTGTAAACTATGCTGAAAGGTGCCGGGTGCTTTCATGGAAAGTTCTCTGAGCAAAGATGAATTGGAATCTGCCAGCTCCATCAAAGAAACATCAGAAAGAAAGCCGAACGCTTTCTCAAAAATAAAAATCAATGGAAACGCAAATAATGTAATAATAGAATTTCCTAAAAACCATTTTAAATTCATCCAATCTATACTTTTCAGATTTGCTTCATGTAATATGGTTACGCCGATAAATGAAATTGAATAGGACATGAAAATCATCAGCACAGAAATAAAGAATTGAACTCTACGGCTCATATTTACAATCGTAAAAATTGCCACCATTCCGGCTACTGTCTGAATAAACATAAATTCAAAACCACTCGGAGCTTCGAAGCCAATTATAAGTAGTGTAACAATATGAGTGAATAAAGCGGTGCGTGTATCATAAAAAGCTCTTACAATAATGGGAAGAATACAAACCGGAACCAGGTACATATCAAAGACATTGATTTTTCTTGCCCAAAGAAAAAGATAAATAACAAGAAGTATTAACAGCATTAAAAGTAGAATACGCGAATTGTCGTCGTAAACATCTTTTCTGAAAAGGTATAGAAAAATTATAAGCATACCCAGAGCAAGAGAAACAAGAATAAAATGACCCAGATACATCATCCAACGAGTAGTGCCGCTATATTCCTGATGTTTCATTTCGCTTTTCAGAGACTCCAGTTTTTGGAATTTCTGATCATCTACTACTTCCCCTTTTAATATTACTACCTCATCTTTCTGAACCAAACCGTGTGAAAGTGAAATTTTATCCAACATCTGTTTTGTCCATTGTCGCGTAGCAACGTCATCATAAAGAACATTATGTTCAAGAGCATTTTCAAGCAACGGCGACAACATATCCTTATCGGCTGAAGAAATATTCTCTAATTGTTCTGTAATAAACGTAAAGGCCGATTGAACTGTATAAAAATCTTGCAAGTTGTGTTCCTCTGCAATATTGTCTCGAACTACCGTAATAATACCATCGGGATTATTACCGATTGATTGATCGTCAATAAGAATTATTCCTTGTTCATAAACCATTTTTAATATTTGCAAACCTATGGTCGTCTGTGCTTGCCTGAGTTTTATCAGTTGCTCTTTTTCCTTCGATCCATTTGATTGATTTTCATATTTTTTCTTCCAGACTTCAATGATTTCATTTTGAAACGAAACAGTTTTCTGAAGTATTATTTTTTCATCAAATCGATAAAAAGGATGAGTATTTTTCATTGTCCCGGCCTTTTCTTCGTTAAGTTCGCTTTCTGTTTTATTTATAGCGAAGTCAAATGGTGCAAGAAGATTATCAAAAGCCCAGGGTTTTCCTTTTTGAAAAGTATAATTAAATTGTGTTTCCTTAGGAAGAGAAAGTACGATAAGAAAAATAGTAATAAAAATTAATATAAATTTCGAAATAATTTCGTGCTGATTTGAAAGACGAATAAAGTAACTCTTCATATTGCGACGAAATTACTAAAAAATGTCAGTTGTTTGTTGTTATTAGTGATTGGATAATTATTACTTGTTAATCGTAAATAATTTATCATTTGTTTTTAGTTTTAAATATTGGTAATTTGATATTCGTTATAACACCAATTTTATTAACCTTTTTGAGAAGTTAAAACTCAAAACATATTACTAACTTTGCGGCACAAATATAAATTTATGAAAGAAGTAGTAATAGTATCAGCAATACGTACTCCGATTGGTAGTTTTGGTGGTGTTTTATCACCATTAACCGCTACACAACTTGGGTCTATGGCTATAAAAGCCGCAATGGAAAAAATAAATCTTGATCCTAAAGAAGTTCAGGAAGTTTTTATGGGAAATGTGCTTTCAGCCGGAGTCGGACAGGCTCCCGTTACTCAAGCTTCTAAATTTGCAGGCATACCAGATAACGTACCGGGAACTACCATTAATAAGGTTTGTGCTTCAGGTATGAAAGCTATTATGATTGGTGCAGAATCTATTATGATTGGAGACAATGATTGTGTTGTCGCCGGCGGCATGGAAAGCATGAGCAATGTTCCCTATTATCTCGATAAAGCAAGGAACGGTTATAAACTTGGCAATGGTTCTATTACTGATGGATTAGTTAAAGATGGTCTATGGGATGTTTATAAGGATTATCACATGGGAAATGCAGCAGAACTTTGTGCAGCAGAATGTAAAATAAGCCGGGAAGATCAGGATACTTATGCATTAGAATCTTATCGCCGTTCTAAAGAAGCTTATGCTCAAGGATTATTCAAGGATGAAATAATTCCGGTTCATGTTCCTGTTAAAGGAAAAGATCCTCTTGTTGTAAGTGAAGATGAAGAATATAAAAATCTAAAAGCTGATAAAGTTCCCGGATTAAAACCGGCATTTTTAAAAGACGGAACTGTTACTGCAGCAAA
>JANLOW010000188.1:0-19100 GCA_031366785.1 Bacteroidota bacterium
GAGAAGCAATGGAGATGTAAGTGTAACTTTTGGTCCAGCCGTAGTTGCTAATACTTCCTATTACCTCAAGGTAGATCACAGGAATTCAGTAGAAACGTGGAGTAAGGATCCGGTACCGTTTTTATCAACAACAACGTATTCTTTCACAACGGCAGATCAGTCATACGGACCTAATATGGTAGAAGTAGAACCGGGAATCTGGGCAATATATACTGGTGAAGTTGAAAAAGACGGAGCGGTAGATATTAGTGATTTCCTTGCACTTGATCCATCGATTCAAGCAGGAGATGGCGGATATCTTCCCGGCGATTTAAATGGCGACGGATCTGTAGATATAACAGATTTCTTAGTGTTGGATCCAAATATTCAACTAGGTTTAGGAGCTAATCCTGTACCTTAATTTAATCCAATTAAAAATAAAAAAACATCATGGGTATTTAATTACCCATGATGTTTTTTTTTGATCAAAAATTATTAGTATTTATTTATCTTTTTTATAAATAATATAAATGCTTTTTGTACGGGTAGTGAGATAAATTCGTTTTTTTTACTTTACTTTTATATATGATGTTTTAAAAAACTTATTTTTTTTAGCATTAGGCACTTTTATCGATCTCTATAAAATTGCCTGAATAAGTTTTATTTTATATCTTGTATTGTATTTGATTTTTTTATTGATCAAATATCATTATTAACTTAATGAACATTATTTCTTTTTATTAATATGTAACTATGAAAACAAATCATCTTTTAAGTGTATTCTTAAAATGCCTTTTTTTGTTATTATTTATTTTTTCCAACATAAATGCACAACAAAATAATAAACTGATTAATGAATATTTGGTTGGAGAACAAGAAAAATACAAATGGCTACCTAGCGATATTAGTGATTGGCTAATTACGGACCAATATACAGATCAGTTAACCAGTATTACATATGTATATTTACAACAAAGACATTCAAAGATCATTGTTTACAATGCTATCAGTAATTTTTTAATAAAGGATGGGAAAGTTCTTTACTTTAAATCAGGTTTTATTGATCATCTTGAAAATAAAATTAATACAAGCCAGTCAAAAATAAATCCGGAATCTGCTTTTCAATTTACGATTTCTCATTTAAAAATAGGCAAAGCAACTCTTAAACCAGTAAATAAAAAAGTACCAAATAATAGTTTTATTTATGAATCTCCCGAAATTTCTGAGGAGCCTGTAAAAATTCAGTTGGTATATAGGCAAACAGAGAAGGGTGTTGTACTTGCCTGGGATGTGAGTCTTAAAATAAAAGATGAAGGACACTGGTGGAATGTAAGAACCGACGCAACAACAGGAGAATTTATCGACAAGAATGATTTTACTGTTGAATGTAATTTTAATGGTACTGAATCAGAATCAAAAGAGGAAAATAGCGGGGATGTTTCAATTCTACCTCCACCTGCAATTCCCGATTACAATGTTTTTGGATACCCGCTTGAGGCTCCAACTTTTGGAAGCAGAATGTTGCTGACAGATCCATCTAATTTATCTGCTTCTCCTTATGGCTGGCACGATGTAGATGGGATATCCGGTGCAGATTATACAATAACCAGGGGGAATAACGTTTTTGTATATGAAGATGCAAATAGTGACAATCAACCGGGCTATTCACCTAATGGAGGAGTAAATTTGCATTTCGATTTTCCATTTACAGCCAATGCTGTACCTGCAACAAATCAAGATGCTTCCCTAACAAATCTTTTTTACGACAACAATGCTATTCATGATTATCTATATCCATTTGGGTTTACCGAAGCTGCCGGAAATTTTCAGCAGAATAATTATGGAAATGGGGGCTTAGGAAATGATTTTGTAAAAGCAGAAGGATTTGATGGTAGTGGAACAAATAATGCAAATTTTTCTACTCCTTCAGATGGTTCTTCAGGTAGGATGCAAATGTTTTTATGGACGGGATTTAATCCTGTTTGTACTAACTTAAATATTACTTCTGGTACTTTCACAGGATCAATGATTGTTGGAACAGCCCAATTTAATCCAAATGCTAGTGTTACTGCTCAAGTTGTTCTAGTGAACGACGGTTCTGGAACTATAACAGATGCCTGTTCCGCAATTACCAATAATATAGCTGGAAAGATTGCACTTATCGACAGAGGTATTTGTACCGTTTATAGTAAAACACAGGCAGCAATTGCTGCTGGAGCAATAGGTGTTATAGTAGCAAATAATGTTCCCAGCAATAGTTCTTTTTCAATGAATGGTTTACCAAACCTTTCTATACCTACGCTTTCAATTTCTTTAGCAAATGGAAATACGCTTAAAGCTGCTTTGCTTTCAGGAGTTGTAAATGCAACAATAAACACATGCATTGCAAATCAAATTGATGGTTCTTTTGATAATGGAGTTGTCGCACATGAATACGGGCATGGTGTATCGAACAGACTTACTGGCGGTCCTTCTCAATCAGGTTGTTTGGGAAATGGTGAACAAGGAGGTGAAGGATGGAGTGACTGGCTTGCATTAATCATGACTGCTAAACCCGGTGATCAAGGTAGTAGTGCAAGAGGGATTGGAACATTTGTAAGAGGACAAACTCAGAGTGGTTCAGGAATAAGAAGATATCCATATTCAACCAATATGAGTATTAATCCACAGACCTATGGAAGTATTGCAGCAAATACAGAAGTACATGCAGTTGGAGAAATCTGGTGTGATGTAATCTGGGATATGTCGTGGTTACTAATCGATCAATACGGTTTCAATGCAAACCCAACTGTCACGATTGCAGGAAATAACATTGCGATACGATTGGTGATGGAAGGAATGAAACTTCAGCCTTGTGGACCAGGTTTCTTAGATGCAAGAGATGCGATTTTATCTGCAGATGCAATACTTTATAATAATGCGCACCGATGTTTAATCTGGCAGGCCTTTGCTCGCAGAGGAATGGGAGTCAATGCATCACAGGGCAGTGCAAATGTTGCAGGTGATGAAACAGAAAATTTTAATTTGCCGTCGTTTTGTTTACCACCGACACAAGTGCCAGTAGCTGCTTATTCATCAAATGTAAATTCTGTTTCATGCGGCGGCAGTGTAAAATTCACTGATCAATCGGTACAAGCCTTTGAATGGTTGTGGGATTTTGGTGATCAGACAACATCAACTTTTCAAAATCCTTCTCATACGTTTACTGCTCCTGGGGATTATAATGTAAAGTTAACCGTCACCAACCCATTAGGGAGCAATTTTATTATTCATACCATTACTGTTAATCCTGCATTTAATATAACCATTTCTCCGGTTCAGGCTTCTATTTGCCATGGAGAAGAAGTGCAATTAAATGCACTTGCATCGGGTTCTGCGAATCGATCTTATTTAATTTCTAATATACCGTATGCTCCGGTTTCGGGTACTGGAAATTCTGTATTTCTTAGTGATGATCAGGTTAGTGGTTCTAATCCTATAGGATTTACATTTAATTTCTTCGGACAGAACTATACTAATTTTTATATTTCCTCGAATGGATTAATTACTTTTAGTGCAGGAATGCCTGCGCAACCTGTTTATGGATCAGTTATTCCTTCATCCGCCGATCCTGATAATTTTATTGCTTTAGCATGGAACGATTTGAATCCGCAGAATGCAGGAAGTTCAATTAATTATTTTAATACTGGAACTTCACCTAATCGAAAGTTAGTAGTAAAATACAATACGTCGCATTACGGCGGAACATCATTTCCATTTGTAGTTCAAGCAATCTTGTATGAAGGAACTAATGTTGTCGAAATTCATACTACTACAATCAGCGATGCGTCATCGTTTGACGGAGGAGCGACTACAACACAAGGGGTAGAAAATTTGGATGGAAGTGGTGGAGTAGCGGTACCTGGCAGGAATGGGACTATATTTTCTGCATCCAACGATGCTTATCGTTTTACACAATACATACCTTATACATATTCATGGATGCTGGGTAATCTGAATAGTGCTTCACAAACGGTAGTCCCGGCTTCAACAGGAGCATACACAGTTAATGTATCTGATGGAACGGCTTGTATTGCATCGTCAAGTACATCTTCCATTGTAGTAAATACCAATTGTATTGTTCTGAATTTAAAAATATTTTTAGAAGGATATTTTACAAATAATGGTAAAATGAAATCAGTTTTATATAACAATAGTTTTAATAGTGATTCAACCGTGTGTGATACAATTACAGTAGAACTGCATAATTCAACATCACCTTTTTCAAAGGTATCGACAATAAAAACGTTAATACATACTAATGGAAAAGCATCAATTGTTTATCCAGATACAATTTTAAATCAATCCTACTATATTGTAATTCGTCATCGCCAATCTATAGAAACGTGGAGTAAAAATCCGATACTATTTAATACGCAGGTAAAGAGTTTTGATTTTACTAGTCAATAAGATATTCTAAATTCTTTTTAATAAAAAACCCTCCTTGAAGCTGGAGGGTTTTTTATTGATTTATAAAACTCAGTATTATTTAAATGAATAATATTAATGCAATAAAACAATTTTTTTTGAAAAACTTTGATCATTATCATTTACTTTTACTAAAATAAATTCAGAAGCAGTGTTTTCTAATAGGGTTGTGAAAATTTTACTGCTATTAAAATTAGTATTCAATAATAGTTTCCCGATAGGATCGTAAATTTTTATTCGTGCATTCAAAGGAGAAGTTTGAAATTTAATGACTAATTCCTGTCCGGAATAATAAATATTGATAGCTTCTAATTCTACATCTTCAACACCTAAAGAAGTAATTGTGATTATTTTTGCAGATACAGACTGGCAGCCATTCGAGCTGGTTACGGTAAGTAAAACAGAATAAGAGCCACTATTAGCATAAGTAATTGTTGGGTTTTGCTGAGTGGAAGTTTCTCCATTTCCAAAATTCCATTGGTAAGAAACAATATTTCCTACAGAAGAATTTGTGAATTGAACAGTAGGTCCGGAAATAGAAGCGTTAAAGTTACATACCGGATCTGAACTCACAGATATATTTATGGGAGTCGGCAAACTGGAACAAGGAAGGTTCTGAACTTCCCAATTATAAAGAAAGTAATAAGTTGAAGAATTCTGAGGTGAATTTGAGCCGGTAATACTTGCTAATCCATTTAAAGAATATGGAAAATTTGCACCTGTTGTGTTTCTATAAAGATTCGATCTTGACGAAACCCCGATTTGATAATGACCGGCATATGGGATATCAAAATTTAAAGCAATACGACTTTGTCCGCTGGGAATAAAAACCGATAACGAATGAATAAGTACATTGCCTGGCCCAAAGAGTTTTATTGTTCGAATAGTATCACGGTTAGAATATACTGAAACAGATTTAAGTCTCATAGGTGCGAATGTTGTAAAAAGTAGCCGACCATCATATTGTGATGAACTAAAATTTCCAGTACCGAGAGCTGAGTCTAAAGGTCCTAAAAGTTGAATACTGGTCGGGGATAATTGAGAAGAGTAAAATATTGTGGAGTTATATATACTCGGGGTGTTAAAAACAGAACCATTATACAGAACCGCATTATTTTCATCTCGCCATTCCACTTCGTTACCGGGTAAAGCATTCGATGTTAAAACAGTTGAAGAGCCGCTACAAACAATTGTATCCCCGGTAATGATTGTAGCTAAAGGTCTGCTAAAATTAATATATCCTGTTCTTAAAAGGGTGTCCTCGCCAAGTGTGTTCATTACTATAAGAGTAACACTATAGACTCCTTCAGAAGAATATGTATGAGTAGGATTTTGTAAATCAGAAGTATCGCCATCTCCAAAATTCCATCTCCAAGATTGAACGAGACCTTTAGAAGAATCGGTAAAATGTACAATTCCAAAACAAGTATTCGAATTATCAGTTACAAAATTTGCTGTTGGAGGAATTGTTGGTGTTAGGCAAATAGGAGCCATAGAAAAATCTTCTGTTTCGTCGCCGGCAATATCGAAATCTCCCTGATCAGCATAATATCCCATTCCTCTTTTAGCAAAGGCTTCCCAAATTTTACATTTGTGGATACCATTGTATAGGTTATCGTCGGCTTGTAAAATTGCGTTACGTGCATCTAAAAAACCGGGGCCACAGGGTTGTAATTTTAATCCTTCCATTACCAGTTGAAGTGTAATGTTGTTTCCAGCGTTTCCTTTTTTCCAATTTGCATCAAAACCATATTGACCAATTAAAGCCCAGTTTAATTCCCATAATGCCGAGCACCATACTTCACCAATATTATGGACTTCGGCACTTACAGCCAGATAGCCATATGTTTCGGGATTGATACTCATATTTGTAGAATATGGAAATCTTCGAATACCTCGTCCGTTCATAGAGTCTCCATTTGCAAAAGTTCCGATACTACGTGCCATTGCACCCGAATCGTTGGGATGAATGGTGAACATTAGTGCAAAAAAATCGCTCCAGCCTTCGCCACCTTCTTCACCGTTATTGAGGCAATTTGAATTTGAAGGCCCACCAGTGAGACGATTTGATACTCCATGACCGTATTCATGAATTACAATTCCATTATCAAGTGACCCATCTATATCAACACCCGGATTAGGATGCAAAGTTGCATTTACAGTATCATTATTGTTAAGAGAGTTTTTTAAAATAATTCCATCAGCTTGTGAAATCATTTCAGAAGGAATGGTTACTGCCCCCTGATTTCCATTTCCGCCCATTGCTAATAATCCTGATGTATTATTAATTACAATTACTGCTAAAGCCCCAGCATTTTGTGCACTTAATACTTTATCGACAAACGTACAACTTCCACGATCTATGACTGCAATTTTTCCGACCAGAGAAGAAGGGTTGAGGAGAGTTTGGCAAGCGTCGGAAGTAGTGCCGGTTCCGTCATTAATTAAAACTAATTCGGAAGTTATGGGTATCGTTATTGAAGGACCGAAACCAGCGGGTTTTGCATTATAAGTTCCTGCGATTGAAGAAGGACTATGAACGACAATTTCAGATAAAACATCCGGCGACCACAGATACATTTGCATAATTCCATTTTCTCCATCATCCGGCGTCGAAAAATTTGCATTGTTTGTTCCTCCACCGTCCTGGCATTGAGCAATTACATAATCATTTCCATTGCCCCCATTTCCATAGTTATTCTCCTGAAAATTTCCCGCTTCTTCATCGAAACCATAATAATACAATAAATCATGCATCATATTATTGACATAAAAAAGATTTGTAATCGAAGCATCAAGATAATTCACGGGTTGTTGAGAAAAATTAATGGGAAAATCAAATGTGAGTGAATTAGTTCCTGAAGGTGAAAAACCTGCTGTATCAGCATCGTTTATATCGTCGTAAGCATAAACATTATTTCCCCGAGTAATTATATATTCTTCTCCGGTCTGACCATTTGTATCGTGCCAGCCGAATGGAGAGGCAACAGAATCAGAGGGATTAGTTATTAATGTTGTCGCTCCGAAATTAGGTGCTTCTACAGGTAGAGCATAAACTCTATATGAAGGAATAGTTGATGCTTGCTTTGAAAGATTGAGCGGCGTTTGTATTGGAGATAGTAACGTATTTGTTACTGAATCTCCGAAATCGCAATGTGTTGTCCAGTCATTTTTCTGTAACACTTCACCATTTATTGCATCGACGCGGACATTCCACCAATGGCTTCCATCGATGAGATGAATGCTAACGTCCCAGGCTAGCCTAAGAGTTTTATTTATCGGTTGGAAAACAAGTTCAACACGAATTTTATCTTTCGAAATCTCAGAAGAGGAATAATAACTTCTGTTCGATAATTTATTTTTTGATATAAGCTTAGGTTCCGAATTTATTTTAAAGCCCAAATGTTCTGCAGTTTTTTCAATTGCGAAAACAGCATTGTTTGCCGGTTGATCTGTGTTGATTTTAGAAAGGGCATCGCTATGAATTCTTTTTGCAAATGATTTTACTTTTCCGTCTTTTACAGATACACTACTAACAGCATTAAATATGTTAATGCCATTCACTTGCTGATGAATATATAAATATGTAAATCCTGTTTTTTTATTTGAGTATAAATTACTAATTGTCCAGTTGTTAATATCTGCATCAGTGAGATTCCACAGTGATTTGTTTTCAATAAAATATGAGTCAATCATTTGTTTTAATTCAGCGGAATTCATTTTTTGAGAAGCTGATTTCTGAGCAAAAGAAATAACTGGTAATACTATAAAGCAGAGTAGTCTTAGGAATTTCATGGTTAGTTTATATTAGTCGGGGGGATTTTGAGAGTCGTCAAATTTAAAAAAAGTTTCGTTGAATAAAAGAACAAAATTGGATTATTTTATTAAAAAGATGATTTCATGCTAAGAAAAAGTTAGTTTTGAAGCCGCTTTATAATTTCAGAAATTAATTTTAAACAGAATGGCATTTTATCAATTTAAAGCAAAACAAATTATTCCCGGCGATATAGACCAGGTTTGGAATTATATTTCATCACCCAATAATCTGAAAGAAATTACTCCTGAGTATATGGGATTTGAAGTTACTTCAGAGGACATGCCCGAAAAAATGTATCCGGGAATGATTATTTCTTATAGAGTTAGCCCTTTTTGGGGAATCAAACTTAAATGGGTAACAGAAATTACACATGTTAAAGAAAAAGAATATTTTATTGATGAACAAAGAATCGGGCCTTATGCCATGTGGCATCATCAACATAAAATTGAAAAAATTGATAGTGCTGTTTTAATGACTGATATAGTGAGCTATCAACCCCCTTTTTTATTTTTAGGAGCAATTGTTAATTCAATGATAATAGAAAAACAGTTAAACGAAATATTTGATTTCAGAAGAAAAGCTTTAGAGAAAGTATTTGGCAGGGTTGATTAGAAATTATCAATAAACGGATTTAAATATTTTATCATGTCTTTTTTATTTTTATAATTATTAATTTAGAAGTCGGCGTATTGCTTTTCTCAGCAGTACTGCTAATAGGAACTAAAATATTTGTTTCCGGGAAATAAGTAGCTGTGCATTTTTCCGGAATATTGTATTTGACCACTATAAATTTATTTGCTACCCTTTCAACACCGTCATAAAAATTGTATAGGTCTACAACGTCCAATAGCTTCAAACCTGCTTTTGTCATATCCTTCTCACTCATGAAAATTATTCTGCGTCCATTGTAAATCCCCCGGTATCTGTCGTTCAACCCATAAATTGTTGTATTAAACTGATCTTTAAACAATAGTTATGAATTGTAATAAATCTCTTTTAATCATACGATTCAAATTTAATTTTCTTTTTATCGTAACCCATTTTTTCTATATTTAAACGAGCATCTCTAAGCATATCTTTCCAACCACACATATAAAACGTTGCGTGTCGTTTATCTGAAAAAATTTCCTGATATACTTCATGTACATATCCTTTTTTGCCTGTCCAGCTCGGATTATCGCGGGATAAAACCGGAATAAAATTAAAATTTTTATGAGCTTCCGCAAGTTCTTGAAACTCTTTAAAATATAAAATATCTTTTTCCCATCGGTTTCCAAAAATCAAATAAATATTTTTATGTGGAATATTATTATTAATAATGTGTAAAATCATTGACCTAAGTGGTGCTATGCCTGTGCCTGTTCCAATGAAACAAATATCTTCTTCAATAGGTTCCTGAAGAATAAATTTGCCTAATGGTTTGGATACATCTATTGCTGATCCTATTTCAGCGTTTTCCCATAGGTATGGAGTACCTAGTCCTTTAGGATTTAAAACTATTGCAAGCTCAAAGGTATTATCACCAAATGGTGGGGATGCAATTGAGTAACTTCTGTTTCTGTATTTTGATTCAATAGGCAGATGAAGCATTACAAATTGCCCGGGTTTGAAATTAAAAGGATGTTCATCAGGGACTTTAAAGAAGAATCTTTTTACCAAGTCTGTTTCTGAAATAATTTTAATAATATGACAAGGATCGTATGTGTAAGACATTTATTATAATTTGACGATTAATATTTTTTTAATACTAATAATAGCTTATCAAGCATTTCATCCGTAAAATCGAGGTGTGTAACCATTCTGACTATTTGTTTTCCAAAAGCAACAGCTTTTATATTGTTTTCTGTTAGATAATTTAAAAAATGTCCAATTGGTTTTTCATCAATTAAACTAAAAACAATAATGTTTGTATCAACAGGCAAAATTTCATTAATATAAGAAAGAGAAATTAAGACTTTATAAATAATTTGAGCCCGCTGGTGATCTTCTTTTAATCTTTTTATATTATGATCAAGTGCATAAATTCCTGCCGCTGCAAGATAACCTGATTGTCGCATTCCACCTCCAAAACTTTTACGGACTCGCTTAGCACGTTTGATATTTTCCGTACTCGATAATACTAATGATCCAACAGGCGCTCCTAATCCTTTTGATAAACAAATGGAAATTGTATCGAAAAGTTTTCCTATTTCAAATGTAGAATCACCTGTTTCAGCTATTGCATTAAAAATACGTGCTCCGTCGAGATGGATTTTTAAATTATGTTTTTTGCTAATTTCTGATAGAGCTTTCATCTGTTGAAGAGAATAGAAACTCCCTCCACCTTTATTACATGTATTTTCAATTGCAACCAAAGATGTGAAAGGCTGATGAATATTTTCCGGAGGATTTATATTATCTTCTATTTGACTTACAGAAATTCGGCCACGGTCACCTTCCAGTAATCTCATCGATAAACCTGAATTGGAGGCAATACCACCTCCTTCATAGTAATATATATGAGCACCTTTATCACAAATAATTTCTTGCTGTGGCTGAGTTAAAATACGAATACTAATTTGATTTGTCATTGTTCCGCTTGGACAAAACAAACCTGCTTCTTTACTGAATAAGGATGATGCTTTTGCTTCCAATGCTTTTACCGTCGGATCTTCGTCAAAAACATCATCACCAACCTGTGCAGAAAACATCATTTCTAACATTTCTTTTGAAGGGCGGGTAACTGTATCACTTCGAAGATCGATGAGTGCAAGTTTCATTTTATTTTTATTATTAAATAATTATATAGTAGGTGGAATTATTTTTTTCTAATAATTAATAAACCATCTCTTACTGTTAACAATACATTTTCAACTCTATTATCTTTTTTAATTTTTTCATTGAATTGATGAATAGCAAGTGTGTCTTTATCGGCATTTTCCAGATTAAGGACTTTTCCGCTCCATAAAACATTATCTGCGATCAAAAAACCTCCTTGTCTGACCTTGTCGAATACTAAATCGTAATAAAGGGAATAATTTATTTTATCAGCATCGATAAAAACAAGATCGAAAGATCCTGATAAAGCGGGAATAATTTCGGAAGCATTGCCATTATGTAATGTAATTTTATTTTCCATACCGGCTTTGGCTATGTATGATTTCACCATCGGCGCCAGTTCATCGTTTATGTCAATGGTATGCAGATGCCCACCTTCCGATAATCCTTCAGCGAAACATAGCGCTGAATAACCTGTGTAGGTTCCGATTTCTAAAACTAATTTAGGGCTTATCATATGACATAACATACTTAACATTCTTCCCTGAATATGTCCGGATAGCATTCGAGGCATTAATACTTTAGCGAATGTATCTCTGTTTAATTCATTCAAAACAAGAGGTTCTTCTGAAGAATAGTTTTCAGCGTAGTCATTTAAAAACGGATCAATAATGTCCATAAGCAATGAATTTAAATCTTTTCACAAAGTAATTTATTAGAATTAAAGTAGACATGCATTGATTTATATATAATTTTGGATCTGAAAGATTTATGCAAGTACGGCAATTTAATATTTTTTATTTGCAGTCCCAAAAAATATCATTTATACATCATATTCGCTTATCTTCGCCGGCAAAACAAATTTTATGAAGAATTTATCAATGGTACTTAATGTTGTATTAATTATTGCTGTAGCTACATTGTATTATTTGCATTTTAAGGAGAAGGAAACAATTGCTACACCTGAAATAAAACAAAATCAAAGTTTTATTCCTATACCTAGTACGGGAATCGTTTATGTTAATTCTGATTCTTTACTCGATCAATATGTGTTTTATAAGAATGAAAGAAGCAAGTTTGAAGCGTCACAGAACAGGATAAAAAATGAATTAAAATCTCAAGGAGAAAACCTTCAGGGTGAAGTTGACCTCTACCAAAAACAAGCGATTGGAATGACAGATTCAGAACGTGCAAAAAAAGAAGAGCAACTTACCATGAAGCAGCAACAAATCATGCAAAGAAAAGAAGAGCTTTTGAGTAAATTGGATGAAGAACAAGGAAAATCATCGGAAGAATTGTACTTGAGACTCAATCAATATTTAAAAAAGTTTAATAAAACAAGAAATTACAATTTTGTACTGGGTTTCCAAAAAGGTGGAGGTATTCTATTTGCTAATGATAGCTTAAATATTACGAAAGATGTGGTCGAAGGATTGAATAAGGAATATCTGGAGGAGAAAAAGTAGAAAAAAAAGTATCGGGAATTGAGTATCGGGTATCAATAATATTTTTATAACATACAAATAAACACTTATAAATTTCAAATAACCATTAACTAATTTCTAATATCTATTAACCATTTACCAATAACTTAAAATAAAACGAAGGTTTACGAAGGCGGTCGCGGATGTAGATATCGTCGAACATGCATGTCATTGTTTCGCGTAGAGTTTTATTTTTTATGGCTTTATTCACAACAAGATTAAAAAGCCAGGCATTTTGTGCTAGTTTTTGAATACTTCGGCTCAGCCTTAATTCTTTCTGTAGGGAAAGGTAAATTTTTTTTTCATAGCCGCTTAAAAATTCTTTATCGAATTTATTTGCGACAATGGCTTCTGAAATTCTTTCAGCCGCGAACATGCCGCTTAATAAAGCATTGCCGATTCCTTCGCCTGTGAATGGATCAATAAGTGATCCTGCATCACCGGTAAGCAGAAAATTGTCGCCTGACAGCGATCTGTGAGCTGAACCTAGCGGTAGTCCCCAGCCATAAATTTCACCTTCTAATTTTGCATTTACAAACCTGTTTTTGATTGATGGATGCGAACAAATTATTTCTTCCATTTTTTTTCGGAGATTAATTTTTTTCTTCGCAACAACTTCGCTTAACATGCCAATGCCAACGTTGGCAGAACCATCATTCATTGGAAATATCCAGAAATAACCGGGAAGAAGATCTTTAATAAAATGAAGTTCTATGAAATTATTTTCATGTGTTCCTTTTACACCTGTATAGTAAGCTCTTATAGCGGCACAATAATGCGTTAAGTTTTTTTTAGTGGGATTTAATTTTTTTGAAACAAGGGATCGGTCACCATCAGCACCAACAATTAAAGTAAATTTTTTCTGATAATTGCCATCTGAATTTTTTAAATGAGCGATTATACCATCATCTTCTCTTACAACTTCTACTAGTTCTGTTTGCTGTTTTACATTTGCATATTGTTTATCAATTTTGTTAAAAAGAAAATTATCAAAATTTATTCGCTTGGAAATGAAACCGGGCGCATTTTTCAGCATATTTGGTTTCATGGAAAACGGTACTTCAAGTTTTTTACCATTGGGCGCAAAAAAACATAAGCCATAGCTTCCTGTATATTGGTTTAAGTTTTCCGAAATTTCATTTATGATTTCAGGGTCAATTTTATTCAGAACCTGAACAACTTTTCCACTTAAAGCATCTCCGCAAATTTTATCACGGGGAAAACACGCTTTATCGATGATAGTATGTGGAATTTTCAGCTTACTCAAAAATAGAGAAGTTGCAACTCCAGCCGGTCCAGCTCCGGTAATTAATATTTCTACATCTTTCATTAGTGCCTTGCTGAAGTATTTTTTATTACTTTGACCCGAAAGATATATCTTTATTATGTAATGAAAGAATCCCGGATTATAATACGAGTTTATGGAATTTACATTGATAAACAAAAAGGTCTATTAGTCAGCGATGAATTGATTAAAACGAAACATATCACCAAATTTCCCGGTGGAGGATTAGAATTTGGTGAAGGGCCGATGGATTGTCTGAAACGAGAAATGATTGAAGAAACTGGTTTTGAATTTAATATTCTTTCTCATTTTTATACAACTGATTATTTTGTTCAATCAGTTTTTGATCCGAATCGCCAGATTGTTAGTATTTATTATTTGATTGAGCCGGTTAAGGATTTAAAAATTCGGATCGCTGAAAAACCGTTTGATTTTCCTACTAATGATGAAGGTTCGCAATCGTTTAGATTTATATCAATTAGTGAAATAAATATGGATGAATTTACTTTGTCGATTGATCGCCACGTGGCTTTACTTCTTATGGATCTGAATAAATAATTTTAGCTTCGAAAAAGCCATCTGTTACAAACGTTTTGAGTAATTTATTATATGAATTTTCATTTTCAGTAATAGCGACAAAAAGGGAATATGTTCTTTTTTCGGAAGGCCCATTGACTTGTACAAAAATTGAATTTAATTTATATTCGAGTGATAGGCAGCTTGCCATATAAAAAGCATGTTTCCAGTATTTTGTTTTCCATAAAAAGATGGATGTATCACCTATTGATTTTTTATTTCCATAACAATCCCAGACATCGCCATCGTTTAGCAATGAATTATTCATAATACCTGGATTGAGAAAATTCAGAACTTTTATTTTTACTGGAACAACTCCAAAGGGAACCATACCTATTTTTTTTGCTGCGGAACGTGAAAGGTCGATTATCCTGCTGCGTTTAAAAGGACCACGGTCATTTACACGAACAACAATGGATTTGTTATTTTTTTTATTTGTTACTAAAAGAATTGTATTAAAGGGATAGGTAAGGTGAGCTGCTGTAAAATCATCTTTGTCGTATGTTTCTCCATTACTTGTTTCTTTTCCATTGAAACTGTCATGATAAAAAGATGCTTTACCGAAATTTACCCATGTTTCTTTTTTTTGTCCAATGGATGCAAAAGAGGTAAAGAAAAATATCAGGTAAATAATAATTAAAAAAGATAGTTTAAAATATCTCGAATAAGGTTTAAATAAAATAATTATCCTGATATTTTTTTGAATTTTCATTTTCTAAAAGCGGGATAAAATTTTAATTGGGTTAGTAAAGACTAATTTAATCTTCTGGATGCAATTTTTTCTATACGCTGTAAAAGCTCAATGGGGCTATTGGTTCGCCAACTCAAATCGTCCAGTTCACCACCGGTAAGAAGGTAAGAGTCTATATTAAATCGTTCCATTTCTTTCATTACATGAGGTCTGAAATTTATTGCTGCTATCCAACCATCTTCGACATCTTGAAACCATTCTTCATAATAGCAATCGTCGGAACCATGAAAGTTTAAAACATTTTCTCCAATTAAAATAAATTTATTTATTCCATTCCTAATCATTGATTCAATAACTTCTCTTTTTACAAACATTATATCGTTGTATAAAGCGTCATTCCATTCACCGATAAATTCTATAACGGCAAATGATTTTTCATAATCAACATATAATATTTTAAGATAAAGTGTATTAGAACCGAAATCATCCCATTGTGGATGAATGAAATAATTATAAACCGTATTTGTATACTCAAATTCACTATATACAACTCCATAAAAAGGAGAAAGTTCATCTTCAGAAGCGATATATAATTCTCGCCAATTATAACTGGGTTCTATGTTTTGCAAAATATTTTTAGAATAGGAGATTTGATATTTTAATCGATTACATATTTACTATCAAATCTTAAAGTTGCATCTTAAATAGTTGAAGTTAATATTGCAAAGTTAAACGACTAAATCAATGAAAAAAAAATATTAAAAAATATTTCAAAAAAATTAAGCCAAAAACAGGTTTTTATTTATTTGGATTTTTGTTCACTCTTTTGGGAATCAAGTGCTTTACGAACGTTGCCGTATTTATTCAACAAAGTTCCGGCTTCGATGGCATTGATTTCAAGCTCTTCCATGAGAATTGTTGTACCTCGTGTAATAAGTTTTCCGTTGGTAAGTTGCATATCAATCATTTTATTTCCTTTTATATGACCGAGGCGAATCATTACCGTTGTAGAAATCATATTTAACACCATTTTTTGAGCGGTACCTGCTTTCATTCGTGTACTTCCTGTTACTACTTCCGGTCCAACGATTACTTCAATGGGATAATGAACATTTTGTGATAAAAGGGAGGAGGGATTGCATGTCAGTCCAATAGCGAGAATGTCATTTTCCATACATTTTTTCATTGCACCAACGACATATGGAGTAGTTCCTGAAGCAGTAATTCCAAGTACAACATCTTTCGAGCACACATTGAATTTAAGAAGGTCTTTATAACCTTGTTCAGAATCATCTTCTGCAAATTCTATTGCTTTACGAATAGCATCATCACCGCCTGCAATTATTCCAATTACTTTTCCATGTTCTAAACCATAGGTTGGAGGTAATTCGGAGGCATCCACAATTCCAAGCCGGCCACTTGTACCTGAACCAATATAAAACAATCGACCTCCTGTTTTCATTTTTTCAGTTATGAGAATAACAACAGTTTCAATTCGATGTAACGCTTTTTCAATAGCCATTGGAACAGTTTTATCCTGTTCATTGATGGCAGAAAGAATCTCAATCACATTCATAGATTCAAGATGTTTGTAAAGGGATTCTTTTTCAGTTATTTTTTCAGACATGTTTTTTAGAAAAGATATTTGCATTTTAGATTATAAAAATTTTGTTAAATATACAACGGAAATTTCAACGGATTATACTCATTCATAATGTTATAAACAGCGTTTATAACATCTTCTGTTGATGGTTTAGAGAAGTAGTCTCCATCGGTGCCATAAGCGGGTCGATGAGCTTTTGCAGTAAGGGTTTTTGGGGCAGAATCGAGCCACTGAAATCCATTTTGAACTTCAATTATTTGTTGAAGAATATAAGCACTTGCTCCACCGGGAACATCTTCATCCAAAATAAGAAGTTTACCGGTTTTTTTCAATGATGATGCAATTGCATGATGCCTGTCGAATGGAAGAAGCGATTGAATATCTATAAGTTCAACTGAAATCTGAATTTTTTCAAGCGAATGAATAGCTTCTTCAGCAATTCTTACACACGAACCATAGGTTACTAAACTTATGTCTGTTCCCGATTTTAAAATTTCAGGAATACCAACGGGTACTCGAAATTTCCCAAGATTTAATGGAAGTTTTTCTTTAAGTCTGTAACCATTCAGGCATTCGATAATAATTGCAGGATCATCGCTGGCAACCATAGTATTGTAAAACCCTGCAGCCTGAACCATATTTCTTGGTACAAGAACATTGATGCCTCTCAAAGCATTAATGATCATTCCCAGCGGTGAGCCGCTATGCCAAATGCCTTCCAACCTGTGTCCACGGGTACGAATAATGACGGGAGATTTTTGCCCGCCTTTCGTGCGGTATTGAAGTGTTGCAAGATCATCGCTTAGAATCTGCAAAGCATATAATAAATAATCGAGGTATTGAATTTCGGCAATAGGACGTAAGCCCCTTAATGCAAGTCCGATTCCCTGACCGGCAATTGTCGCTTCACGGATACCGGAATCTGTAATTCGGATTTCTCCAAAACGGGATTGCAATCCGGCAAATCCCTGATTAACATCACCGATATGTCCGAGGTCTTCTCCAAATGCTACCAAACGATGATCGTTTTCGAAAAGTTCAGCGAAATTCGATTGCAAAATTTCTCTGCCATCCATGATTTGAGAATCATCAGTATATTCTGCGGCAATAGCTTCAATATTTAAGGAAGAATCTTTTGACTCACTGTATAAATGTGAATTATAACGTTCTTTACTTTGCTCAAGATATATTCGCTGCATCGACAACAATTTATTCTTTGCAGGGAATGATTCGAATCGCAAAAGCAATAATGTTTTTTGTATGGCAACCTGAATATCGCGACGGCATGGATCAACAGTATTGGTTAGTTCGTCGTTAATTTTTTGAATTTCATCAGAGAAAAAATCGGCGGTAATAATTTCGGATAAAATTTCCTTCACATCACGGATTTCTTCGCGGATAGGATTCATAAAATCGTCCCAAGCTTTTTTTCTGCATTCTTGTGTATATTTTTTTGCTTCGGATTCAATCTGATTACATTCATCTTCTGTTGCCAATGCCGAATTAATCATCCATGAACGCATTTTTTTGATGCAATCAAATTCATCTTCCCATAAAAGACGTTCTTTTGTTTTATATCGTTCGTGCGAACCGGAAGTGCTGTGGCCTTGCGGCTGTGTCATTTCCTGTATATGAAATAAAACAGGAATGTGATCTTTGCGGCAAAGACTAATTCCTTTTACATACATTTCACAAAGTGCAGGATAATCCCAGCCATTGGCTCTTAAGATCAAATATCCGGGGCCTTTTTCATTTCGCTCGAAGCCTTTGAGGATTTCAGAAATATTTTGTTTTGTTGTTTGATATCGTGCTGGTACTGAAATTCCATATCCATCGTCCCAAATAGAAATTGCCATGGGTATTTGTAAAACTCCGGCAGCATTAATGGCTTCAAAAAAAATTCCTTCTGAAGTACTTGCATCTCCAATGGTACCAAAAGCAACTTCATTTCCATTGTTGGAGAAGGATGTCATTGAGTGAAGTTCAGGATTGTTCCTGTAAAGTTTCGATGCCCAGGCAAGACCTACCAGCCGCGGCATTTGTGCTGCAGTCGGTGAAATATCCGAGGAAGAGTTTTTTAATTGAGTAAGGTTCTTCCAACTTCCATCAGGATTTAAAAGTCGGGTGGAATAATGTCCATTCATCGAACGACCAGCGGAACTGGGTTCTGTTTCTACATTAGGATTTGCATAAAGCTGAGCAAAAAAAGCAGGCAAGTCTGATTCACCAATGGCAAACATAAAAGTCTGATCTCTGTAATATCCTGCTCTGAAATCGCCGGCAAGAAACTGTTTTGCCATAGCTATTTGAGCGACTTCTTTTCCATCGCCAAAAATGCCGAATTTAGCTTTTCCGGTAAGCACTTCTTTACGACCGATAATGCTGGCCTGCCGGCTTTCATTCGCAATTCGGTAATCGTTTAGTACCTCTTTACGAAAATC
>JANLOW010000229.1:0-4102 GCA_031366785.1 Bacteroidota bacterium
AATTCCTGATCCGGAAATTCCTGTGATAAATATTGCAGATTTAGGAATATTACGTTCGGTTGATATTGAAGGTGAAAAAGTCGTTGTAAAAATTACTCCTACCTATAGCGGTTGTCCTGCTATGAGAGTAATTGAAGATGAAATAAAAAAATTGTTGCATGATAAAGGCATTGATAAAGTAGAGGTGAAAACAATTTTTTCTCCTGCTTGGACGACAGATTGGTTGAATGAAGCAGCGAAAGAGAAGCTTCGGGTGTATGGAATTTCTCCACCGGGTAAATTAAATTCAAAAAATCATATTTCCGGTGACAGTGTTGTGGCTTGTCCTCGATGTAAATCTACAGATGTTACACTTGTAAGTTTATTTGGCTCGACAGCTTGCAAAGCATTGTATAAATGCAAAGTTTGTTTGGAACCGTTTGATCAGTTTAAATGCCATTAAATTTAGTAAACAGTGAGAAGTAAACATTTAAGATTATCAATTACTAATAGCTAATTTAAAATCAATATTCATTTTTCAATCTTCAAACTTCAATGATAAAATACATAGTCGAAGGTAAAATAGGTAAGATAATACTAAACCGACCGGAAAAATTCAATGCATTTAATCGGGAAATGTCGTTGATGTTTCAAAAGGCAATAAAGGAATGTAGTACTGATGAAAACGTTCGTGCTGTTCATATTAGTGGTGAAGGAAAAGCATTTTCTTCCGGGCAAGATTTATCGGAAGCAATGTCTCCTGATGGACCCGGCATAGAAAAAATTGTTGAAGAGCATTACAATCCGATCATCCTTGGAATCAGGCAAATGGAAAAACCGGTAGTTTGTTCTGTGAATGGAATCGCTGCCGGTGCCGGAGCGAATATTGCACTTGCTTGTGATATTGTAGTTGCAGGTAAGTCTTCTGCTTTTATACAGGCTTTCAGTAAGATTGGCTTGGTTCCAGACAGCGGAGGAACTTTTTTTCTACCACGAATGATTGGTTTCCAGCGTGCAACAGCTTTGATGATGTTGGGCGATAAAATTTCAGGCGAAGAAGCAAAGCAAATGGGAATGATTTATAAAGTCTTCGATGATGCCGAACTTGAAGCAGAATCCTGGAAGATTGCAGTTATACTTTCAGAAATGCCAACACGAGGATTGGGGTTAACAAAAAAACTTCTGAATAAATCTTTCCTTAATTCACTGGAAGAACAATTGAAGGAAGAAGGAAAATTACAGACACAGGCAGCAGATACAGCAGATTTTCAAGAAGGAATAAAGTCATTTTTAGAAAAAAGAAAAGCTGTTTTTACAGGAAAATAATTCTTCAAAATCTTAAGCAAAAAAAAACCCTGCTACGCACAGGGTTCTTTTTTTGAATTTGAATTACTATCTAACTTTTGCAGATAATTCAGCACCTGCTTTAAATTTAGCAACACGTTTAGCAGCGATTTTAATCGGCTTGCCAGTTTGCGGGTTGCGACCATTACGTGCAGAACGCTTAGCGACAGTGAATGTACCGAAACCGATAAGAGCAACACGCTCTCCTTTTTTCAGAGTCTTGGAAGTAACATTCATGAATGCTTGCAAAGCGCGTGAAGCGTCTGCTTTTGTAATCTTTGCTTCTGATGAGATAGCATCAACCAATTCAGCTTTGTTCATTGTTGTTTGTTTTTAGTGATTATGATTTATAAAGATGAGGCTAAAAGTATGCAGCCAATTAGTAATGAACAAAGTTTTGAACTGCAAATGTTAATAAATAGTGTTGTTTGTTGAAAACTTTAATAGAAAGTAAGGCCAAATGATAGTGTTTAGAAAATTGCGATGATAAATTTTACAATTACAGGTTAAGGACTATGAGTTAATGCATTTATGATGTTTATTTAATTGGACTTAATAATGTAAAGGATCTTAATGATAATTAGCAAATCGGCTAAGAGATATTATCTTTGCTAATATTCATATTCTTGCTTATAATAATGGAAAAATTTATAGTCAGTGCTCGTAAATACAGGCCTGTCACCTTTGATACTGTAGTTGGCCAACCCGGAATTACGCAGACTCTTAAAAATGCTATTCGAAGCAATCATCTTGCCCAAGCATTTCTATTTACCGGTCCAAGGGGTGTTGGCAAAACAACTACTGCACGAATTCTAGCAAAGACAATAAATTGTGATGCTATAACTAAAAATGTTGAAGCATGTAATTCATGTCCTTCATGTCTTTCCTTTAACGAAGGTCATTCATTAAACATCTATGAACTTGATGCTGCATCTAATAATTCCGTGGAAGATATCAGGGCATTGGTGGAGCAGGTTCGTTATCCGCCTCAAATTGGCAAATACAAGATCTATATTATTGATGAGGTTCATATGCTCAGTGCATCAGCTTTCAATGCTTTTTTAAAAACGCTGGAAGAACCACCATCGTATGCCATTTTTATTCTTGCAACAACAGAAAAACATAAAATCATTCCAACAATTTTATCACGTTGTCAGATTTTTGATTTTCACAGGATAGGTGTAGAAAATATTGTTAAGCATCTTCAGGGAATTGCTGAAAAAGAAGGCGTAGATGCAGAAGAAGATGCTCTCCATATTATTGCACAAAAAGCGGACGGTGCCTTACGTGACTCACTCAGTCTTTTTGATCAGCTGGTAAGTTTTGCAGGAAAAAAACTTACGTATAAAGATGTAATTGAAAATCTGAATATACTCGATTACGATTATTATTTTAAAATTACCGATGATCTTCTAGCCGGAAATTTTTCAAATGTACTTCTGGCATTCAATGAAATATTAAACAATGGTTTCGATGCACATAATTTCATAAACGGACTTTCATCTCATTTTCGAGACTTGCTTATTTGCAAGGATGAAGCTACGTTGGTATTGCTTGAAGTAAGTAATAACATCCGTGAAAAATACAAAGTTCAATCTCGATTCTGTGAAGCATCCTGGCTTCTTAGCCAACTTGATATTGCAAATAAAGCTGATATCAATTTTAAGGCAGCAAAAAATCAACGATTACATATCGAATTATCACTTCTAAAGATGTGTAATGGTTTGACCTTTACTTCTTCGGAACCTATTAAAAAAAAAGTTGATTTAGCCATCAATAAAGTTACTCCTGTTCAAAATCCTGCTCCTTCTGTTAAATCTGAGAATATCAAAGAAGAAGATAAAATTGTTCCTCCTGTTATCGCCAAAGAAAAACCTGTTTATACATCGACCGGGAAAAAATCAATTTCCATCAGTGGAAAAAATAAAAGCGAAACTGAAAAAATAACTGAAACCGTTTCCGAAGAAGTTATACCAGACCTCTCACAGCCCATCGAAATAAAAACTTTAGAAAGCTGCTGGCAGAAATATTCAGAATTGTTATTTAAAGAAGGCAGGATGGCTCTGCATACAGCTCTTCTTAAAAGACTACCTATATTGAATGAAAATTATTCAATCACTTTTGTCGTCGACAGTGCAGCAGTAGAAAAAGATTTGAATGAAAATAAAACGTCCCTTCTTTCTTTTCTAAGAAAAAATCTTTCTAATAATAAAATCAATTTAATTGTTGAAGTAAATATTAACTCAATCAATACTGATAACCCTTATACTCCTTCAGAAAAATTCAAAAAACTCGCTGAAAAAAACCCTTTGATCAACGATCTGAAAAAGAAATTCGACCTCGAAATTGAGTACTAAAATATTTTGAAAATTGGGTATTGTGACTATTTAAAAATGTTATATCTATATTATTGATTATCAATTAAATATCGTGTTTAAATCTTTGTGAAATTGCAGGTGAAAAGCTTGATAAAATGATCGAAATTTTCTATATTTGAAACTTATCAAAGGCTGAGGAAAATCAGCCTTTTTATTGCCTGCTTTATTTAACATATTCGGGCATCAGGGGGGAAAAAGTTTATAAATATAATGAGTGAATTGATTAACACACAGGTGAAAGAAACCGGACCAATTACAGACCCAGCAACAAAAAAGAAGAATCAGGAATATTCAGCCGATAGCATTCAGGTGCTGGAAGGACTCGAAGCCGTTCGTAAAAGACCAGCCATGTATATTGGCGATATTGGTTTTAAGGGTCTGCATCATCTTGTTTACGAAGT
>JANLOW010000254.1:0-1585 GCA_031366785.1 Bacteroidota bacterium
TTTTTTTTATTTTTACTTAACAGTTGTCACGAAAAAGGGTGTACAGATCCCGCTGCAATAAATTACAATAGTATCGCTGATCAGGATGATGGATCATGTATAACCTGTCAAAGTCAAAATGACACCCTTGGAATAATTCATTATACAATGTATGATTATAATTTTTCAAGTCCTCACTACAATGAAGGTGTCGCTTCTTTTTCTTTAATCCAAATCAAAAAAAAATATACCTACTCTGAATGCGGAACAAGTAAATGTTTTTTCTTTTTTAAAATTAAAAACAATGTTAATTCTAAAATGACT
The DNA here is from genome assembly GCA_031366785.1 of Bacteroidota bacterium. Taxonomy (GTDB): domain Bacteria; phylum Bacteroidota; class Bacteroidia; order AKYH767-A; family 2013-40CM-41-45; genus JADKIH01. Next base: position 304 of record JANLOW010000254.1, read on the forward strand.
TTTACTTTTAGTTCACAAGTTAACGGCAATGTCTTTTTTGCATGGACTAATGATGCAATTGTTGAAGCAAATGCAACCATTTACACAGAAGAAGTTCCGGCTAATTTAGTTTCGAATCCTTGTGGATTTATTCAATCGGGTGATTTATTTATTTCAGCCACAGGAACAATCATTTATAACTGACTATCTCGCTTTCTTCTGAAACAGATTGAATAAAAAATGAATAACCCCGCAGCAGAGCTGCGAGGTATCAAAAGGAGTATCTATTTCCGCAGTAGAACTGCGGGGTATTAACCAACTTCATAAATAAAATTATTTGTTCAATTTCAAAAATTTCCCTTTATAAACAGAATCACTCGTAAGAATTTTTAAATAATAAATACCTTCCGGTAAATTTCTTATATCAATTTGAGAAGAAATATTCCCTTTACTGATTTCTTTTGTTTCTTCAATAAGTATTTTGCCCATTATGTCAAGAATCTGAAAATGTACTTTAGAAAAATTTACAGATTCGAATTCAAAATTAATAAATGTGCTAACAGGATTTGGAAAAATATTTATCTCATTTAAAATACTATTAAGTTTCACAGCAACAATATCTGAGTAACTGAAACCGCCATCGTAATCAATTTGTTTTAATCTGTAATAAAATATTCCAAATCCCGGATCAGGATCAGGAAATGAATAAGTATGGCTTTCCGTTGTCGTTCCCGAACCGGGAATAATACCAATATTTTCGAATTTATCACCGTCGTTACTTCTTTCGACATTAAAATAATTATTATTGATTTCACTTGCCGTCTCCCATGAAAGTAATACACTAGTGGTTTTTACGTGAGCTTCAAATCTTAATAATTCAATTGGCAAACGTGTAGCGGATTGCGCAACAGCGAAATCAGAAAATCCATTCATTCCGTTACGTACAGTTACTAATGCTGTACTCGTTATTACACATGTCCCATTAAGCGCCCAAGCTCCGCTTCCTGATGGCGTTCGTTTCATTACAGTCCAGCCGTTTGCAGCGTTTCCATAACCACCATTGTACAATGTCATATTGTACGTTCCAATATTGCCGTTTGCACTCGCATTGATTGTCCAATATCCATGATCCAATGCTGGTGTAAGCGTATAATTTGCAACCACACATTCAATTGGAAGAGGTCCGTTAGGTACAACAACCCATGGAGTAAAGTATGCAAGCAGTTGTGGAATTTGAGTGGCTGTAATAAAATCAACCCTCGCCCTTTCATAACCCGGAGTTGCATGTCCAACGGGAAAATCG
>JANLOW010000095.1:0-3864 GCA_031366785.1 Bacteroidota bacterium
TAACCTTTTAGGTTCATGATTGTTGTAAGAGCCATGACTGTATTCAGCAATATGCATATTCTTAATCCATAACCCCTCTTCCATGAAAATGCAAAATGCTTCATTAAGCGATGCTTTACCATCACGAATTGATTTTATTTCTGTACCCGTAAGCATTATTCCTGCTTTATAATTTGAAATGAAATTATATTCAAAAGATGCTTTCTTATTTCGGATTGTTATCGCCTGCTGTACTTTTGGCATAGAGGAGCGTTATTCGTTGTTTGTTAATTTTTATTAAATCGATTCAAAAATTAAAAATATACTTAATGATTTTTTAATCTTAGTGAACTTTGTGTCATTTCTCTTTGTGATCTTTGTGGTTTAAAAAAAATTTAACCACAAAGATCACAAAGTTTTACGCAAAGATCTCAAAGAATTATTTTTAAATTCTTGTTTTACAATATTAACGAATTATTAAGCTAACTCATCCTTCTCACAATTAATACCGGAACTTTAACCCGATGTCTCACTGAATCAACTGTTGTCCCGAAAATAAAATCTTTAAATCCTTTATGTCCGTGAGCACCCATGATTAATAAATCGGCATTAAATTCGGTTACAAGAATCGGAATTGCTTTTTTCGGATTTCCATAACCTATTTTTGTTTCTATCTTATATCCTATTAACTTTAATTCCTCTGCATATTGTTGCAAATATTTCTGATCGGAATGAAATTCATAATCTCTGATATCATTTTTCATTACAAGAGCTCCTGCAGATTCAACGACGTGAATTAAAAGATAATCAGCATTTTTTCCTCCCTGGGCCAATGCATTACTAATATTTTGTTGATCTATTTCTGAAAAATCAAGGGCAACAGCTATTCTTCGGTAGGGTTTCACTTCAATGTTTTGTATATGATGAATTCCGCCATGAGGGTGGCTGGAAATTGTTTTAATAGTTTTTCGAAACAACGGACGAAAGGTAATATAAAGTAATAAAATAGCCGCGCCAACTACTAAAGGTAAAACAAAAAATAAAAGTAATATAGGATTGTCTGTATTTTGTATCCAATCCTGAATCTGAGCAAATACTAATCGCGCATTTAAACCTACTATAATAATTGCAATGGTCCAGGCAATAATTTTCATATAAGTTTTAATCGCATATTCTTTCATTGAATTTTTATCACTTACAAAATGAATGAGAGGAATTATAGCAAATCCTAATTGTAAACTAAGTATTACCTGTGATAGAATCAGTAATTTGCCGGTTGAACTTTCACCGAAATAAGAAATAACTATCAGGGCCGGAATAATAGCCAATAAACGGGTAATCAATCTTCGTATCCATGGCGCTATGCGAAAATTTAAATAACCTTCCATAACTATTTGTCCTGCCAACGTTCCTGTTATCGTTGAACTTTGTCCGGCCGCTATTAAAGCAATTGCAAAAAACTTTGGCGCCCATTCAGAACCTAGCAAAGGCGCTAAAAATCTATGAGCATCTTGAATTTCCGCTACTTCAAACAAACCATTTTTAAAGAAAGTAGAAGCGGCAAGAATAAGTATCGCAGCATTAATAAAAAAAGCCATGTTTAATGCAATCAATGAATCGAAAAAATTATACTTTATCGCTTTCTTAATGTCTGTTGGCGTTCGATTAAACTTTCGTGTTTGTACCAGTGATGAATGCAAATAAAGATTGTGTGGCATTACCGTTGCTCCGATTATTCCAATTGCCAGATACAAGGCTGTTTCATTGGGGATATAAGGAATAAATCCTCTTACTACATCATGTAAAACCGGTTTGGCAAAAAGCATCTCGGCTAAAAATGCCATTCCTATAATTGCAATCAGCCCAAGTATAAAAGCTTCCATTTTTCGGATACCGAAATTAATTAGGAATAATAGAAGAAAGGTATCTAAAACAGTAATCGTTACTCCCCATAGTAAGGGGATATCAAAAAGTAATTGAAGTCCTATTGCCATACCTAAAACTTCTGCTAGGTCACAAGAAGCTATTGCTATTTCAGCAAGAATATACAGCGAAATATTTACCGGCTTCGAATATGTTTCTCTCGATGCCTGCGCAAGATCACGGCCACGAACAATTCCTAATCGTGCACAAAAACTTTGTAAAATAACTGCCATAATATTTGACATCAATAACACCCAAATCAGCGTATATCCGAATTGGCTTCCTGCCGCTATATCTGTTGCCCAGTTTCCCGGATCCATATATCCTACACTTACAAGATAAGCTGGACCCATAAAAGCGAACAACTTTTTAAAACCGGATTTTGATTGTGTCGTATCAACAGAAGAATTTACTTCTGAAAGTGATAGTTCTTTATTTTTAGTCGCCATTTCGTTTAAATTGAAAAAGTATGAAATATTTATTTGGAAATTGTAACGAGTATATTCTTTGCTACTTCTGCACTTATATGTTTTACAGATTTTATTCCCAAAATATTTATTGTCATTGATGCATCATACGCTGTAATTTCTTTTACGGTAATTTTCTTGCCTATTGATAAACCTGTTTTAACTAGATATTGTAAAAAGTCAGCACGATGGTCTACAACTCCACTGATAACAAGTTTGTCATTGGTCACTGCAGTCGCCAGTGGAAAAACTTTTTGTAAATGAAAATTACCCTGCTCATCCGGAATAGGGTCACCGTGCGGATCCCATTTAGGTTTACCTAAAAATGTATATAACCTTTTTACCAGCGATTCCGATTGTATATGTTCCAATTGCTCTGCGATATCATGCACTTCATCCCAATTAAATCCCAGTTTCTCCACCAGAAATAATTCCCACAAACGGTGTTTACGAATGACACTAACGGCAGATTTAATTCCTTGCAGTGTTAATGATACACCCTGATAACGTTCATAATTTAAAAGCTTTTTTTCAGCCAGTTTTCGAAGCATGTCTGTAACGGATGCAGGTGCTGTAGAAACCAACGAAGCAATCGAATTGGTCGAAATTCTGGTATCACTTCGTTCACGCAACTTATAAATTGCTTTCAGGTAATTTTCTTCAGTGAATGTTAGTCTCATAGAGAAATAAATTTAGGTAAATCTAAAATATTTTTTTATAAGTACCTAAAAATTATTTAACTCAAAAACAGATTTATCAACAACAGTAAATTGTCCAAAGAACTGTGTATTTTTACCACGTGAACATTTATAAGTACTTAATTCGCCCATTCTTTTTCCTGACTGATCCTGAAGTCATTCACTATCGTGTTTTTAAATGGTTGAAATTTTTATTTCAGCTACCGGGCCTAAAATACCTGGCCGGAAGGATTTACAGTACCGCAAATCAAAATCTTCATCGCAAAGTTTTTGGTATTGATTTCCCTAATCCTGTCGGCCTCGCTGCCGGTTTCGATAAAGATGCCAAATTGTTTAATGAACTTGCCATTTTTGGTTTTGGTTTTATCGAAGTAGGCACGGTTACTCCATTGCCACAGCATGGCAATGAAAAACCTCGAATGTTTCGTTTGACTGGCGATGAAGCAATCATAAACAGAATGGGATTTAACAACGATGGAGTTAAGGCAATGGTTTTGCAATTGAGAAACCGTCACCGTAATATTATCCTTGGAGGAAACATTGGTAAAAATAAAAATACACCCAATGAAAATGCAATGGATGATTACAGAATATGTTTTAAAGAATTATTTCCTTTCGTAGATTATTTTGCAATTAATGTTAGCTCACCGAATACTCCCGGACTACGATCTTTGCAGGATAAAGGTCCGCTGCTCAATATTCTTCTCGGCATCCAAAAATTAAATAGTGAATTAACTTCTTCTTCAAGTAATGGAAAGCGTAAGCCAATTCTACTGAAAATTGCACCTGATTTAACA
>JANLOW010000314.1:0-11810 GCA_031366785.1 Bacteroidota bacterium
ATAGCCGGATTTTGTTACTTACCTATTCCGAATTTAGCTCTTAAAGTTGATGTAAGATTAAGTAATACAGGAGATCAAAATCCTGTATTAACCATACCTGACCCTTCTGCTCCCGCTTTTAAAAAAGACAATAGTTTTCTAAACCTAGGTATTGGATTTTCATTTTGAAAATGGAACGCAGGGATTTTATAATAAAAGGATGCTCGCTTTGTTTCGGTAGCACTTTGATATCTGTTTTTCTGGAGTCCTGTCAATCAATTCCGATATTTAAAACTATTTCTCAAAATAAAAAGATTAATATACCGCTGGATCAATTCAGAAAAAATAATTTCCTTATTGTCAGACCAGAAAATGTGGCTTATGATATTGTAGTCATCAAGCAAAATGAAACGGAATATCATTCCTATGTTATGCTTTGCACACATGCTGATAATCCATTACGATTTAATGGCAAAAAATTTTCCTGTAGTCTTCATGGAAGTATTTTCAATAATAACGGTGAAGTTGAAAAAGGTCCGGCAGAAAAGCCCTTGCTTTCACTAATAACTCAACTTGAAAATAACTCTCTTACGATTAAACTTTTTTAGATTTATTTCGATGAGTTTACCCGTATTTTGAAAGCGATTATATAACATTTTAACCTTTTCAGAAGATGATTAATTACTGATGAAATCATCCTTATATTGTGGCTATTAAAATAATAAATATTTGCATAAATTATGTCATTCTATTTAAGCCTCTTCCTATTTATTATTTCTTTAATCATTGGTCTTGCACTCATGATCATAGGAAAGAACTTGAGCCGTGAGAAATTTTTATTGCTGGTATCTATTCATTTAATTTTTCTATTCGCTTTTATTTCCTCCATGCTTCTCAAAAAAAATAATGAAGTAATTACATACAACTATTTTTTTACCGCATTCGTCTGCTCAGGAATTATTCTTAGCGGACTTTCCTGGAGAAGCAATTCACCAATAATTTTGCGATTTTACTTTTCAATATTTACATTAACGATACCACTTTTTATGGTTTCACCTTCTATCTTGCTGAACTTTTTACTTACAATGAATTTAAGCAGCACCAATGGGCCTTCTTTTCATCTTGATAAACAGTATTATCTTGAAACGCAAAATACATCTACTATTGAAGATAAAAAACCGCACTACAAAGTAATTCTCAAACGCCATCTTTTTCATCAGACAATCCAAAGAGATATTGTATTCAAAGGTAAATTAGATTCAATAAAAATTATTGATATTGATCCCGGTAAAAGTATGAACGTGCGTGGTTATTCAAGTAATACTACTTATGTTTCAATTGAATTTGATAGTATTGATGTATTAATTTATTTAAAAACTACCAAACAGGGAGATGTAGAGTATCGCCTTAATTAATTTGTTTATTTATAATTTAAGAATAATAATATGAAAAATAATTTAAGCATTCTATTCCTCTTATTATTTTACAACTGCAATTCTCAGCTTCCTGAAACCGATATCTTTCTCTGTACCATGAATAAAAACTCTTCTAATTACATTTTTTCTAAACCGGAAAATATTACAGATCATAAAGGATATGATAATCAGCCTTACTTTGCACCGGATGGTAAAAAAATTTTATATGTTTCGGTTAATGATACAAGTCAATCCGATATTTACAGTTATGATATTGAAGCCAAAGTAAGCAAGCAATTTACCGATACAAGAGAAAGTGAATATTCTCCGTCATATACCAAAGACAGAAAATTTATTTCTGTTGTGAGAGTAGATGCTGATTCAGGGCAAAGATTTTATAATTTGCCGTTAAATAATTACAAGAATTCAGTTCTAGTAAAAAATACCGACAGTATTGGATATGCATGCTGGTTGAATGAAAGTTTACTAGCCATGTTTATTCTCGGCCCTGTAAATACATTACAGGTTTTAAACACCAAAACTTCAGAACGTAGATTAGTTGCTTCGGATATTGGAAGGTGTATGAAACTTTCTGCCGATGAATCAAAAATGCTTTTCGTTCTTAAAAGTAGTCCTGCCGAATGGTTTATATATGCTATGGATTGCAAAAATTATTCTCTTACACGAATTACTTCCACCTTGCCACATTGTGAAGATTTTGCAATCCTTCCAGACGGTTCAATAATTATGGGTTCGGAAGGTAAATTATATATTTTTGAAAATAACAGTGAATGGAAAATGATCGCTGATTTCAGTAGTGAACTTACCGACTTTTACAGATTGGCCGTTAATCATGAAGGGACACTTTTAGCACTCGTAGCCTTCACCGGAAAAAAACCATGAGTAGTATTGATTATGATTATCTGATCGTTGGAAATGGATTGGCAGGATCAGTCTTGTCGTATCAATTAGCAGAAAAAGGCAAAAAATTACTTGTCATTGATAAATTTAATTCCAATTCTTCTTCTCAAGTGGCAGCAGGTTTAGTAAATCCGGTAACAGGAAGACGAGTTGTTAAGAGTTGGATGGCAGATATATTAATTCCATTTGCACAGGAATTTTACCAAAAATTAGAAAAGGAATCTGGCGAATCCTTTTATTACCCTATGGATGTTTTGGAAGTGGTTCATACTATTAAAGATCTGAATGAATGGACGAGCCGTATACACGAAATTGAAATGAAAAAATATTTTACGAAAGAAGCGCCTGAAAACCTTTACAAAAATAAAATAATTGAATTTAAAAAAATGATGAGAATAAGTTCATCAGCATGGATGAATATTCCTTTATTTATAGAATTATGCAAAAGAAGATTAAAACTATCTATACATTTTGTTGAAGGAACCTTTGAAAATTCGAAATTGAAAATAGAAAATGATTTTATTATTTATGATGATTTTAAAAGCGAGCGAATAATTTTTTGTGAAGGATATAAATCATTTTATAATCCATTATGGAATTGGTTGCCCTTTGTTCCTGCCAAAGGTGAAATACTTTTAATTGAATGTAATGAACTCCCGGAAGATTTTATTTTACTGGGTGGTATATTTTTAATCCCAATTGGCAATCATAAATTCAGAGTCGGATCAACTTATGAATGGAATTTTAAAAATGAACTGCCATCAGAAGATGGAAAATTAAAACTACTAACCCTTTTGAATAATTTTTTAAAAACCCCTTTTAATATTATTGAACATCGTTCAGGCATAAGGCCGACCGTTAAGGATAGGCGTCCATTCATAGGACAACATCCGGATCATGGCAATGTCTATATTTTTAATGGAATGGGCACAAAAGGAGTTCAACTAGCCCCCTATTTTGGCGATCATTTTGTAAATTTTTTATGTAATAATAAAAAATTAAACATTGAAATAAATATTAATAGATTCTTATAAATAGCTTTTTATTTAAATAAATGTTAAATGTTTTTATTAAAAACTTTTTTGAATGATTAATTTGTAAATTGTTAGCGGATAAAGCTTCTATTTTTAATTATATTTATAAAAAATAATTCGTAAAATGAAAAAAATATTAATTCCCGGCTTATTAATCGTACTGATTACTCCAATTCTAGTTATATCTTTTTTGCGAGAAAGTAAAAAGGCAATTCATTCAGAGAAAGTTGAAGGCGAAGGAGATGATTATTTTTTTCAATCTCATAGTTTTCCTTATGGTAAAATTGATTATGATGCTCAAAAGAAAGCTGCACAATCTTTTAGAAATACTCCTTCATTAAGAAAATCGCAAACGGCTTCCTGGCAATTTGCCGGGCCGGTAAATATTGGTGGAAGAATTACAGATATAGAATTTAATCCTTCCAATCAACAAATTGCTTATTTAGCCGCAGCATCCGGCGGTGTTTTTAAAACTATAGATGCAGGTATAAACTGGCTGCCTATCTTCGATAATGAAATAACACTTTCCATTGGCGATATTGCAGTTGCTCCTTCTGATCCGAATACTATTTATGTTGGTACAGGTGAATCAAACGGTGGTAGCGGTTCTCTAACATATGATGCAAATGGAATCTATAAATCAACCGATGCAGGTGCTACCTGGACAAATATCGGATTACAAAATACACGTATGACCGGACGCGTTGTAGTTCATCCTTTAAATCCCGAAATCGTATTTGCTGCTTGCATGGGAGATTTATACAGTGCCACTCCTGACAGAGGATTATATAAAACTACAAATGGAGGAATTACCTGGACTAATGTTTTATTTGTTGATGATTCTACTGGTGCTATTGATGTAGTTATTAATCCACAAAATCCAAACATCGTTTTCGCTACCACGTGGAAACGTACTCGCTATGTAAATTCAAAAGATTATGCCGGTGTACAAAGCGGTGTATGGAAATCTTTGGATGGCGGGAATTCTTTTTTCCGCCTTGATGAATCCAATGGACTCCCTCCTGTTGGACTGGAATATAGCCGTATTGGCATAGATTTGTGTGCTTCTTCGCCCAACATTGTCTATTGCATTTATATCAATGATCAATATGGATATCAGGGAGTTTATAAATCAGAAGATAATGGAAATAACTGGTTACAGACAAACGACGTTACCATTACGAGCGCTAATGGAAATTCTCAGGCTTACTGGTATGGTCGGGTAAAGTGTGATCCAACAGACCCGAATATTGCCTATGTTATAGGATTTGATACATATAAAACATCTGATGGCGGAAATTCTTATAATTCAACTTTTCTTGATGCACATGTTGATCAACATACAGTAGCAATACATCCATTGAATCACGATTTTGTAATGTTAGGGAATGACGGAGGTCTACACATTTCTCACGATGCCGGTCTAACTTGGAATCATCATGAATCATTGCCAATATCTCAGATTTACCGTTCTGAAATTGATTTTTTAAATCCTTCAAATCTATATTTTGGTTTACAGGATAATGGAACAAACTTTACTTCTACAGGAAACACTAATGATTATTTAAATCTTTTCGGTGGCGATGGGTTTCAGGTATTAGTAAACCGCACAAGTAATTTTAATATTCTTGTCGGCTACCAATATGGAAATATTTTTAAAAGTTCAGATCAGGGATTTAGCTGGAGTTCTTCATCTCAAAACGGTGTATTTGGAACAGGAAATTGGAATTATCCGCTGACAGCAGATCCTCAAATTCCAAATTTAATATATACCGGTACTCAAAGCATTTTTCAATCCACCGATTTTGGCTCTAGCTGGAATAATATAAGTCCAGAATTAACGATGCTTGACAATACCGGAACATTAATTTTTGGAACAATTACTTTTATTGATGTTTCTCCTTTAAACAGCGAAATCATTTATGCCGGAACTGATGACGGAAAAGTTTGGAATACATTAAATGGTGGAACTTCCTGGAATCAGGTTAATAATGGTCTACCTTCACGTTGGGTGACTAGTGTAAAAACAGATCCCTTTGATGAGAATGTTGCCTATGTAACTTTTTCGGGATATCGGTTTCACGACACCATGGCCCATGTTTATAAAACAATTGATAATGGTCAAACTTGGACTGATATTGGATCAAATCTTCCTGACATTCCTTGTAATAATATTATTGCTGATCCATCCATTCCTGATGTACTATATTTAGCAACCGATATTGGAGTTTACTTTACAAGAAACGGTGGAATCAGTTGGATTCCTATTGCTGATGGAATACCAATTGTTGTGTGCAGCGATTTAAAACTTCATCAGCCTTCAAGAACACTCGTTGTTGGAACATACGGAAGAAGTTCTTATAAATTAGATTTGAATTTGTTTTTAGGTATAAAGAAAGTAAATAATTTATCAGTCAATTTTTCTATTTCACCGAATCCTGTCACTTCAATAAGAGCTTCACTTACCTACACTTTATTACGACCGGCAGAAATAACTATTACTATTTATGATGTTGCTGGAAAAATGATATTTGTAAATAAAAATAAAGGTCAAACAGGAAATAATATTTTTCCACTTGAATTAAAAAATACTCCTGCCGGAGTTTATTTGGTGAATTTGATAAATGGTAATGAAACTACCAGCAAGAAAATAATTCTCAATTGACGTTATTATATATTTTGGAAATGTACTGAAGAATTAAATTTAAATCAATTTCTTTCTAACGCTTCAAGTCTCTTCAATAACGGAGGATGTGAATAATACACAAATACATAAGCAGGATGTGGAGTAAGATTGCTTAAACTATCTGCAGAAAGTTTTATCAATGCAGATGATAAAGCTTTACCATTGTACGTTTTTTTAGCAAAGGCATCTGCTTCAAATTCGTTTTTTCTTGATAACATATGCATAAGTATACCAGTAATTACTGATGCAGGACTATAAAGCAAAGCAAATGTAAAAAGTTCAAGATGTAGTCCGGCTTGTTTGGCACCAAGAGCCAGAATTAACTGTGGATTTCCTTGCAACAATGAAAAAATAAAAAGCATGATACCGGTTTGTAAAATTCCTGCAATAAAACCGGCTCGTGTATGTTTTAGTTTAAAATGTCCCGTTTCATGAGCCAATACAGCTACAACCTCTGCTGTACTGTGTTCTTCAATAAGAGTATCATATAAAACAATTTTTTTCTTCTTCCCGAACCCGCTAAAAAATGCATTCGCTTTAGAAGAGCGTTTCGAACCGTCCATCACAAAAATATCTTTTAATGAAAAATTATTTATAACACTATAATCATGAATAGCATTTCGTAATTCTCCTTCCTCCAATGGAGTAAGTTTATTAAAAATTGGCAATATCCATGAAGTATAAAACACCATCATAAATAACATTAAAACAGTGAAAAAGATCCAAACGATCCACCAAAAATTATTACCGGTGAATTCAAAAATTTTAACCAATAAAGCAATAAAAGCACTGCCAATAATAATTGCAAGAAGATATCCCTTTAACTTATCAAAGATGAATGTTTTTACAGTAGTCTTATTAAAACCAAATTTTTCTTCGATTACAAACGTTTTATAAACAGAAAAAGGCAATGAAAGAAAATCAGATGCCAATCCTAATATTGCAAAAAATAAAATTGCTACAATAACCGGCGAATCTGTAAATCCCCGAACGTATTCATCAAGAAGCCCAAAACCACCAATATATAAAAGAATTAGCATAATAACAATACCAATCAATGATGCAAATTGTGTAAAACGAAAATTAACCAATGCGTATTCCCTGGCTTTTTGATATTTTTTTTCGGTATATACTTCTTTCACCATTGAAGGAATAGTAAGTATCCAATTTTTAATATTAAGGAAATTCAGAACTATTTCCAATATATAACTTACTGAAAGAATGATAATGATGATGGTTAACATAATTCTATTACTGATTTATAAATTTAATATACAAATATACTGTTTTGATTTTTATAGAAATTTCATACTCTCAATTATGAATATTAATTTAAATAATAGTGAAAGCTATTCAGTATATTTGAAAAATAATAAATTACAAGTGGAGCCATTTTAAATCGAAAACATTATTTTATAATCGCTTCGAAAACACATAATCGTTTTAAGTAAATGACAAAAAAAAATATAAATTTAAAAAAATCAAAAAAGACCTCGTTTAACAATAATAAAATAATTTCGAAAAATATAACACAGTCAGATTGGTTTTGGATAATTTCTATTCTAATATTAACATTTATTTCCTTTTACCCATCTTTAAAATGTAACTTTACTTCTTGGGATGATCCGCTGTATATTACTGAAAACGATTTAATTAAAAATCTAACTTTCGAAAATATTAAAAATATCTTCTCAACTAAACAATCAGTTGCACTCAATTACCATCCTTTTACTGTTCTCTCATTTGCTTTGGAATACCATTTTTCAAAATTAAATCCATTACACTACCATTTTCTAAACTTAATAATTCATTTAGCTAACACATTCTTAGTTTTCATTTTCATTTTCAGGTTATCTAATGGAAAATTATTTGTAGGGCTATTTGTTTCAGTTTTCTTTGGAATTCATCCAATGCATGTAGAAAGCGTTACCTGGATCTCTGAACGAAAAGATGTTTTATATACGTTTTTCTTTATTGTTTCCTTAATCATCTATCTTAAGTATACTGCTACAATGAAGACAAAATTTTTGATAATTTCTTTTATTTTTTTCATCTTCTCAGTACTTTCAAAAGCAATGGCAGTTGTATTACCTCTTACTATGATACTAATAGATTACTATCAAACCAGAAAACTAACCACAAAAACTATTTTAGAAAAAATACCATTCTTGATTATATCGCTTCTGTTTGGTTTACTTGCCATAAATATTCAATCAAAAGAAGCAATTGCTTCGTATGAAACTTTTACATTAATTCAGAGAATCTGTTTTGGTTTTTTTGGATTTTTCACTTATATCTGGAAAATGATATTACCAATAAATCTCTCTTCATTTTATCCATATCCAATAGCTGAATCAAAAATCGCATATCCTACGATTTTTTATCTTCCGGTTTTAAGTGGAATGTTGCTATTTGTTTTCATCGTACTCCTTTCCATAATAAAACCCGCAAAAATGAAACTAATTACTTTTGGTATTGGATTTTATTTTGTAACAATAGTATTTGTTTTGCAATTTCTTTCCGTAGGACAAGTAATAATGGCAGATAGATATTCATATATTCCTTATATAGGTCTATTATTTCCATTAGGTATTTTATTAAATAATTATATCGAAAAAAAAATATTTTATAAAAAACAAATAATCCTCCTTACAATCGGAATAGTGTTAATTTTTTCGTACTTAACTCACGAGCGAACAAAAGTTTGGGAAAATACAGAAACTCTATGGACAAACGTTATCAACCAATACCCATATCCTCCCTGGACTATTGAAATCGCATATGTTGGTCGCGGAAAATATTATGCAGAAGTAAAAAATGAACTTGAAAAAGCTCTCCGTGATTTTAACACTTTGGTTTTAATGAAAACTAAAAATCCAAGTGTTTATAATAACTTAGGAAATATATATGGAGTTAAAGGGCAGGAATTCGAGAGATTGGGTGATACTACCAAAGCAAAAGAAATCTACAACAAATCAATTGAATATTACGCAAAATCTTTATTAATCGATAGTAAAGCTAAAAATACATATGTAAATCGAGCTACGGCCTATATTTACATGAAAAATTATGAACTCGCAATTGCCGACTTTACTATGGCTTTACAATTAGATCCTCAAAATCTTAATATAATTGAAAAGAGAGCTTATATTTATTACATTTTAAAAAGATGGAAAGAAGCAGGCAATGATTATGATATATTAATTTCAAACATTTCTGATAAAACATACATGTTTCAATACCGCGGATTCTCTAAAATGAAACTTGGAATGTATAAAGAAGCAATTATTGATTTTAATATTACAATTGAAAAAGAACCTCAAAATGGAGCTGTTTATTATTACCTTTCACAATGTTATAATTATCTCAACGACAATTCATCTGCATTATATAATCTTAATAAAGCTATTCAATTTGGCTATCAAGTTGATAGCAGATACATTAATTTACTACACGATAATTCTTAATAATATCCAATCTAATTTAAATAATAATTATTTATTATGAAACCCCATTACTTGATTTGAAAATTAAATTCCTTTACAAGAGATTTGAAAGATGACTGTTTGAGTGAATTAATTTATATCTCATGCGTAAAAAACAAAAACTAGATAAAAAAAATACAGAACAAATTAACAAACTTCTTGCTAAAGGAGAACTTCAGGAAATTTTTGGAGTGAACAAGAAAGAAAACTTCTTTGCAAATGTTGATATTTCATCCATAGTATTTTTCCGAATAATCTTCGGCTTACTAATGTTTATTGACGTAATTATATACTTTAGTAAAATTGACCGTTACTGGATCATACCTAAAAATAATTTTTATTACTGGCCATTCGATTTTTTATCTCCTTTACCCGGACAAGGAATGTATTTGCTTTTCATTCTAATGGGTATGTTATCCATTTTCATTATAGTTGGATTTCTATACCGAATAAGTATGATCCTATTTTTCATTAGCTTCACTTATATTTTCCTACTTGAACAAACCAGATATTTAAATCACTTTTATCTTATAATTCTTGTAAGTTTCATAATGATTTTTATTCCGGCAAATACTTCAGCATCTTTTGATAGCAAAATTTTTAAAAAAATTCGATCGGAAACCTGCCCTGCTTGGTCGCTTTGGATATTGCGTTTTATTATAATGCTACCTTATTTCTTTGGCGGAATAGCCAAACTTAATAGTGACTGGATTCATGGTGAGCCTCTTAGAATGTGGCTTACGAAAAATGCTGATGCCTTTTCCTTTGGCAACTATTTTCATCATGAAAGCATTGTTCTTTTTATGGTCTATTCAAACTTATTTCTAGATTTATTTATTATTCCTGCTTTGTTGTTTAAAAAAACCCGAACAATTGGGTTTTTAATAATTACTCTTTTTCATTTGTTAAATTCTCAATTATTTAAAATAGACATCTTCCCTTGGTTTATGATCGCTGCTACCACTCTGTTTTTTAATACAGATTGGTTGAGAAAATATATAAATTTCTTTAGCCGGAGCAATAATGCCTGGCCCCAAATATTACTTTTAAAAGAAAAATTATTAGCTCCGAAATTAATCTTGCAAAAAAATAGAATTATTTTAGTCTTGCTTTTCATTTTCGTAGTTACCCAACTTTTTATACCTCTTAGACATTTTCTTTTTTCTGGCAATGTTCTTTGGACAGAAGAAGGTCAAAAATTTGCATGGCAAATGAAACTAAGAACAAAACAGGTTATTGCTTTTTATATCATTAAAGACAAAAATTCAGGAAAAGTGTACGATGACATTAATGTAAATGAATACTTAAAACCATGGCAAAGAGTAACAATGGAAGACAACCCTAATCTTATTTGGCAATTTTGTCAAATTGTGAAAAAGGATTTTAAAAAAAGAAACATTGATGTTTCTTTTTTTGCAAACATCAATGCTTCTTTAAATGGCAGAAAATTTCAACCTCTAATTGACACAACGGTTGATTTAACATCTGTACCTTACGAAATATTCAGCCATAGTAAATGGATAGTTCCTCTTAAAACTCCATTGAATGAAAGATTAAACGAAAACCTGGAAAAAAATACAACAAATATTTTTGAATAAATTTTAGTCTTTGTTTTTACATTATAAAAATCACATAATGAAAAATAATGAAAAATTATTACTGTTTGATGGGGTTTGTAATTTATGTAATAGTCTTGTTCTATTCATAATTAAAAGAGATCCTAAATCACAATTTAAATTTGCAGCTTTGCAATCTGCTTATGCACAAACATTTCTCAAAAAATTTGGCTTGGAATCTGCTAATCTTAATTCAATAGTATATATTAAAGATGAAAAATATTTTTTGAAATCTTCTGCTATCTTATATACTTTAAGAGACCTTGGTGGAGTTTGGAAGTTTTTTTTTATTCTTATAGTTATTCCAAAATTTATTCGTGATTTTTTATATAATTTAATTGCTAAATCTCGATATAAAATATTTGGAAAAAAAGAATCTTGTATGATTCCAAATCCTAAAATTAGCCAACGATTTTATTTTTAAATAGTTTAAAAAAAAATGAAACTATATTTTTTTAAACGAAAAAAGTATAAACCCTTTTCAACTATTTTTATTGCGTTAAATTAAAGGAAGTTCGTGATGTTAATGTAACGGGGTTTGCACTCCATGTTTCTATTCCATTGCGTTGTTTTAAAACAATCCAACAGGATGTACCGATAAGTGAATTTGAAAGTATGCAATACGCTTTTCCTGTTGTGCTTAGAATAGTTTTTATCGGTGGAATTACCAGAAT
>JANLOW010000394.1:0-4095 GCA_031366785.1 Bacteroidota bacterium
AATTGATTCCACATACAACAAGAGCTTTTCCGCGGTTTGCCCATAATTCAGCTGCTAGTTTTTCAATTACAGGAGCACTAACAGATGCCGACCCCGCTGATTTCATTCCTGCTTTTGATGCAATTGCATTATGCAAAGCGAGAATATAAGAAAGTTGCTGAGATGGTTTAATCCCTGTTCGCACATCAGCATTACTACCGGTCACCGAAAGTGCACTTTCAAACTGATAATGCTTTGACATTTCTTTACGACCGTTATCAAGTTTTCGAGTCTCTGCATATTGAGCGGCACATTCTATTGGTGAAATCCAATTGAGAAGAAAATCACAATCAAATCCAACAATCGTATTGGCTTTATTAAACCTATAAGATGGAATTGCTTCCACTCCAAAACTGTCTTTATTTGCCTGTATCATTGCTGCACAGGAAATAGAATCGTATTGAATATGTTTTGTTGTAGGATATTTTGCGGTAAAATCTGAAATAACTTTTAAGGTAGTCGGACTAATCACAGTAGATGAAAGAATTCGAATCTTCCCTCCGGCGGCTGCTATCGTTGATAATTTATCTGTAATCGCTTTATCAACTGCAGTCCAATCGGCCATATTATTATTCATAACAGGGCCGCGTAATCGTGCATTATCATATAAAGAAAGAACAGAAGCCTGTACTCTTGCATTTATTTTTCCTTTTGAAATGGAGCTTAGTGTATTTCCTTCAATTTTTATCGGACGTCCTTCACGGGTTTTTACAACAATGCTTGCATAGTCGTAACCATCTGCATACGTTGATGCATAATAATTGGGAATTCCGGGAGTTATTTGTTCCGGACGTATCAGATAAGGAATCGTTTTGCGAACAGGAGTTTCACATGCAGCCAGTGAAGCAGCAGCAACACTAAATCCAAGAAACTTAAGAAAATCCCTACGTGGTGTAAGACCTTCTTCTGTTTTTTTACTAATGACATCTTCGATAGGAATGTGTTCGAAAAATTCATTGTTTTTCAGACGCACAAATTCTGCATCGTTATGCAATTCATCTACACCTTTCCAGTATTTTTTTTCCATTGTTGGATATTGATGGTTTATTTAAACCGGATATTTTTTAAGCACGAAATGTGCGATATATTTTTTTACTTCTTTTTTAATAATGACAACGGGCACACTCTAATCCTCCGATTGTTTCAACAGTAATTAGAGAATCCGACAATCCTTTATTTAATAATTTCTTATGCAAATCGTCATAATAACCATTTCCTGCCATCTTAACATTTGTGACGCGATGACAATCAATACACCAACGCATAGTAAGCGGTGAATACTGCATAGCTACGGTCATACTATCCTGTACTTGACCATGACAAGTCTGACATGCAATTTTTCCAACTACGAAATGCTGGCTATGATTAAAATATGCGAAGTCGGGAAGATTATGAACGCGTACCCATTGAATTGGTTTTTGATTGGGACCATACGTGCCTTTATCAGGATCGTAATCGAGAGCCTTATAAATTTTTGCTATTTCAGCCGTGCCGGTTTCAGGACCTTTACGAACATACTTATGGCAATTCATACAAACATTTGCAGAAGGCACTCCGGCGACTTTTCCTCTCTCAGCACCACTATGACAATAGATACAAGAAATCTGCATTTCACCGGCATGTAGTTTATGTGAGTAAGCAATTGGCTGATCCGGCTGATAGCCTTGAGAAATACCAATAGCCATTAAAGAATACCACCCCTTAACACTACCAACGATAGTCAGAAAAATTAAAATAACAGCAATTAGTTTTTTATTCTGTCGAATCCATTCACGATTACGTTTTTTATTTGATACCGGAGTAGGCTCAGGTATACCTTCTTTATGCCGGACAGCCTTTGCAAGAGTTTCCTGAACACGGCGAAGTACACCACTTAATAAATACAAGACAACTGCTGCAGCTAATAGCCAAGGCCAAATTGGTTTTTCATCAACCGGTGCACTTTCCGGAGGTGGTTGTGGTGGAGTTGCCGGAATTTTTACTTCTTCTGCTTTTACATAAGCAAGTATCGATTTGATTTCAGCATCTTTCAGATTGAAAGATGTCATTGCAACTTTATTATACTCGTTGAATAGCTTAACAGCATATTCATCGCCGCTTTTTACAACAGCTTGAGAATTCTTAATCCATTTTAATAACCATTCTTCCTGCCTCCGTTTTGAAATTCCCATCAATGCAGGTCCGATTACCTTTTCCTTTACTGCATGACATGATTTACAATTAGCATTAAACAGAGCTTCGCCGTCCTGAGCATTCGCAGAGGAAATTGAAAACAACGAAAGAAAAAATACAGTTAAAAGAAATGAAAAATACCTCTTTGTCTTCGGGTAATCCATAGTATTTTTTTAGTCCACTAAATATAACTTTCAAAACATCCAACCATCTTAATTAATAGGTCATTAAAATGTAAAGGGGTTTGAACGGGTGCAAATTTATCAGAAACAAGCTTTCCAGAAAGTTTTTTTGAAAATTTTTTTTAAAAAACAATTGTATAAACTTTTGAAATTAAATAAAACAATAATTAATAGTACAACCAAAGTTTTTGATAAGATAAACGCCCTTCACAAATACCTAACAAGGAACCTTTTAAAGTATATTTTACATTTAAAAAAAATGCATCTCTCATTACTGATAATTGAATCCTCCCAATACCCGATACCAGATACTCGATACCCGATACTCATTTCCGATACTAAAAAACCCAATACAACACCGGTTTGCTTGGACTTGCATCATTATCGAAGCTTGCAATCTGAAGATTGAGCAAATAATTTCCATCTTTTATTTCGTCTTGCACATATATCAATTCACTGATAGTGCAATCAATTCGTGGTGATTCAGGGTAATTCCAGAAAGCATGATGAGCCAGTAGTTTTCCGTTATCTTCTTCTTTATCAATGCTTGGCAAATCTAGTAATAGATGTTTTACATTTAGTTGGCGTAAATAATTCGCTGCACTGTCTTGCATATACGGTGGATTGGATGCCGAATAATGGGCATTTAATTTTTCAACATTATTTGGCAGTGTTCTTATTATTAAAGCTTCCGGACATTTTCCTTTCAATACATTTTCAAGATGACTTTTTTTAATAATCCTGTCAAAGCCATCGGCCTCGGGTGTAACAGATATTAATTGGGCTTCAAAAAAAACCCCGGTGAGACATTTATAAATAGGATACTTTTCGGAAGAAATATGTCCAACAGTTTCAGTATGAGTTCCATTGCCATGTGGATTAATAGTTATCGTAAAAACATTGCAAGAGCCGCCTTGATTTACATCGCCAATAAAATTTCCAGATTTAAAAGGCTCAATTTTAATCGGAGGAATATGAAATGCATTTACATTCTCTTCGCCTGCCCTTAAAGGAATAGAAAGATCCAATGGCTTAGACAGATCAACAGAAAAAGTTTTTTGATCAATGCAAATTGAAGCTATCATAGTAAATTGAGACTATTCAAAATTTAAGATGTAAACAAACGAGCAAAAAAGTATGCTGCAGCCCCCGCTAATACTCCTATCATCGTTGTCCTTAACGCTCCCTTTATTGGATCCTGACCAGTAACCTTACTTTTAAAATACCCAAAGAAGAGGAGACAAAACACAGTTATAATAGCAGAATATAAAAGACCTTTTTGTGGTGTACTGGTAAAAATATAAGCCGAAAGAGGCACAATTCCTCCAACTATATAAGCTAGTCCGATATTACGGGCACTTTGTCGTGCTCGGTTAATGTCCGGTTTATCGAGACCCAGTTCAAAACGCATCATGAAATCTACCCACTTATCATGATCCTTTTCCATTTCATTAATAATGATCTCTTGCGATTCGCCGGATAAACCATAGCCTGCAAAAATTTCTTTAACCTCTCTTCGCTCAGTTTCATAATGAGTTTCTATCTCTTTATACTCTCTCTTTAATTCTGAATCATAATGTTCAATTTCCGTTTTACCTGCCAGATAACCTCCTAATCCCATAGCAATTGAACCGGCAATAATTTCTGCCAGACCCGCCGTTACAATTATTGTATTAGTATCAACAGCACTACTCAATCCTGC
>JANLOW010000437.1:0-27765 GCA_031366785.1 Bacteroidota bacterium
TTCTTTGCAGCTTCTGTTTTGGGAGTTCCAACATCTTCTACGCCAAACAATACCTGACGTTGAAGATTGCTGTCATCTACAACATCAAAATCAACGATGCCAAGTGTACCCACGCCGGCTGCTGCAAGATATAGAAGCAACGGGCTGCCTAATCCACCTGAGCCAATTACCAGCACCTTCGCTTCTTTCAACTTTCTTTGCGCCTCTATTCCAAAATCCGGAATAATGATGTGACGATTGTAACGGGCCAATTCATCTTTTGAGAAATGCGTCTTCTGAATACTCATTGTTTTAAATTTTAAAATATTTTAAATAAATAACCCTCCCGCTATCGCAGGGATTATACTTATAACAGAATCTTGTTGAACAACCGTTTCCTCTTGTTGAAGATTACGGATATCTTCATTACCAACAAAAATATTAATATAACTTCTTAGTTTTCCATTTTCATCCAGCAAATGCTTTTTCAAATCGGGAAAATTCAGGGTAAGTTCATTTACCGCTTCCTGAATAGAATTAGCCTCCAGTTGAAGCCGGCTGCTGTTATTGGTAAATTTTCGTAAAGGTGTTGGAATAATAATAGTTGCCATTTGTATAAATTTATTTTTTTGTTGATGAAATACATTGACTGATTAATTCTTCGTCGAATTGATTTTGATCATTTAACTTCCAAGACCGAACATGTGAAATCTTTTTATTTAAAATTGAAATAATTACATAAGAGAAATAGGGTTGTGCCGACAATCGATCTGTTTCGGAAGGAACAGCAGGATAATTAGGATGCGAATGGTAAATACCCAGCAATGAAAGATTATTTTCATCTGCATAATTTTCAGCCTGAAGATAATCGGTTGAACTGATTGAAAATCTCCTTCTCTGATCCTCTTTAGTAATATTTGTTACCCGCATTATTAATTTGATTGAACGATTATTATTTTCTTCAACTCCGAATAGAAAGCCACAACATTCAAATGGAAAGCCATGTAAAGCATCTTCAAACATTCCTTCTAAAGCTACATCTTCGATGTTTATCATAAATTCAGAAATTTAATTACTTCTTTATATTTATCTGCATTATCAGGTAATACTGTTACCACAATATTGTTTTCTGATCTTTCAGCAATGCGAAATGCGCCGGCAAGGTTTGCCGCTGATGACGGACTTAACAATATACCTTCATGTTTGTAAATATTACGGATAGTTAAATACGCTTCTTCCGTACTAATTAATTCCATTTCATCTGATAAATTGTCATCATATATTGCAGGGACGACAGCAGTTTCCAAATGTTTCCATCCCTCCATACCATGCAAAGGATAATCGGGTTGAAGTGAAATCAGTTTTATCAATTGGTTTGATTCTTTCAGTCTCCTTCCAGTACCCATAAAAGTTCCTGTTGTTCCAAGCCCGGCAACAAAATGTGTAATACCGGGTACAGACATTAATATTTCAGGTGCAGTAGTAAAATAATGAGCTTTCCAATTTTGCTCATTTTTATATTGATCTGCATAAAAATATTTTGAATGATTTTGAGTGAATAATTCCCGAGCAGTTTCCTGGGCTCCATCCGTTCCTTCAAAGGGTGATGTGAAAATAATATCTACACCAAGCTCTTTAAGTATATCTTTCCTTTCTTGTGATGCATTTTCAGGCAGACATAAGGTAATCTCAATACCCAAATTTTTACAAATAACAGCATAAGCAATGCCTGTATTTCCGCTTGTTGCATCCAATAGGCGTTTGCCTTGAATTAATTTTCCTTCGCGAATGGCACTTAATATTATTGAATAAGCTGCTCTTGCTTTTATACTGCCTGACATTTGCTTCCACTCTACTTTCCCAAATACCCTGATATTTTTATTTTCCCAATGTCTTAACTGATGAACCGGTGTATTGCCAATGTGCTTGCTTAATGCTTCAGCCTTATGCAACAAGGGGTGATCAATTATATATTTTGAGTCTATCATAATATTCGGTCAAAAAAAAAGCTCCACCTGTTGGTGAAGCTCTTAATAGAGTTATGTTTTTATATTTAAACACAATTATCATTGTCCACCACAACGATACTCTCGTGGGAACGACAACAAGATGTGCAAAGCGTATATGCGTTTAAATGTTTCATTGTTTAATTATTATGCAATATAGATTATAATAATAGTATTGTCAAGTTAAATTTCTAATTATTTTAAGAATTACACTTTGAAAGTTGAATTTTGAATATATTTATGATTTATGTATAATTTTTCCAACATTAGCAACATACAAAGTCCAATATTTTGATTCTTGTCAATTTGTATAAATATTTTCACGATTAAATTATGTCTATGAAAGAAACCATACCTCATATTCTTGGATATTTAGCCTTTATTCTATTGGCAATTTCACTTTTGGTCAATAACGAAATACGCTTCCGTTGGTTAAACAGCTTGGGATCGCTTTCATTTGCTTTATACGGATTAATGATTGATGCTCTTCCTATAATAATAACGAATGGCTTTCTTTTGTGTATTAACATTTATTATTTAATTATAATTTACAATACAGACGAAGATTTTGATTTAATAGAATTTCTTCCGAATGATTCTATTATTCAAAAATATTTTTCATTTTATCAAAAAGATATACTTACATTTTTCCCGAATTTTTCTTTTCACGATAAAGAAAATGAGATGCGGTTTATTATATTAAGAGATTTAGCTTTCGCTAACATTTTTGTAGCTCAATTTACTTCAGAAGGAATTGCTTATGTAAAATTAAACTATACAGTACCTAAATACCGTGATTATAAAATTGGAAAATTTATTTTTGACAAAGAAAATAAATACTTAAAATCAAAAGGCGTAAAAAAAATTGTTTACAAAGGAGTAATTAATAAAAATCATCTTCAATTTTTGAAAATTATGAAATTTAAAAAAATAAATATTGAAGGTAATGAATGTTATACCAAAGAAATATCGTGATTAAATTTTATTCCGAGTTGGTATTGAACATATCCAGAAAATTAAGCTTTGATTTTAAATTACCGATTTTAAGTGTATTAATACATCGGCATGCTTAAGTTGAAAATATAATTTTCTTAACTCTGATAGCTTATCTTCAAGTAAACTTATCCTTCTGGTCTGATTGATGATTAGTTCATTTTTTGTCCGAATCGTTTCTTGCATTTCTTTCGTTTGCATAATTTTAAATTTAAATATTGATTTAGTTTCTTTTAATATATTTTACTAACGTAAAGGTGCAGATATTCAACTTAATTTAATTACAATATAATTCAAAATAGTTACATAATTTACACTTAATTCCAGATTAACATATCAATACAGAATGAATTATCGATGAATATGTTTCATATAGAGGAAGGTCTTTGAATATATTACTGTATTATCCTCGCTTCCGGATAAATTCTTTTCCACACTTCTAGGGAAGATAATTTATTTATAATGATCAGTGTTTTGTGATCTAATCTGACTTTTATCTTTTTAGACAGACTAATTTTTTGAATTGGAATATTCTTTTTCATATTTTGGACTTTAATAAGCACGGGAATTATATAAAAACAATTCTATTTTTGAAAAGCGATATATAAAACCCTTGCTATTTTTTTTAATTAAATACTTCCTTTAGTAGTTTCTTTAGAGGCAACAGGAACAGAAACCTCGTGAGGATGCTCTCGGGGCTCATGCTCTTTTTCCTCTTCAGCCGGCATTGGTTTTACTTTTTCATCCTCTTTAATTGCTGTTTTTTCAGATGGATTGTTTTCTTTTTTTGGAGTGTTTGGGTTAACATCACCCTGCTTACCATTCTGGTTATTTTGAACCACTTGGTCATTTTGATTTTCAGTCATCTCTTTTAGTATTAAACTATGAAATAAATTTATTCAACAAATATCTTATTCTAAAAAGGGAAAGCTGTTACATAATCTTTTAAAAGAATTACAATATTCACGGATCTCTAACTAATCAATTAAATATAAAAAAATAAAAGCTTGAACAAATACTAAATAGAACTTCAGGAATTAGTGACAAAAGAATTTGCAGGAGCAAAAAATTATGAGAAAATTTATGGCTTGGGAAATATACTTTCAGCCATGAGCCTTTTTTTCACCCAATTGATTTTTAAATCCGGATTTGTAATACTGCATCATCGTAAACGATATTATAAAGCCAGAACAAATTCCTTCAATTAATGTAGCTGCTGAAACTTTCAGTGGTGTCAATTGTCCACTCATGAAAAGAATATTATCTTTTAAAATTATTAAAGAAATAGGATCTATCGTTGAAAAATATATATAAACAAAAATGGTGAACAAAACAGTACAAACAATTGTTGTTAAACTACCAAGTAATAATCCGGGAAGATAATCTATGTTGAGTTTCGTTTGCTCTCTAAAATAACGATATGTATAGGTAATTCCTATAAAAATAATTACAAAGTTAAATCCCCAGGCAATTGCACTTCCCGTAAGATGAAAATTTCGCATTATCAAAAAATATATTATTAATAAGGAGCTAATAATTATACCAGATTTCATTCCGGTATTAAAAACTGAAACTTCATGTTTTTTCATATAAAATATAAAATTATTAATATTTAATCATATTGCATAAAAAAAAACCGTGCAAGATTTTATATATCTGCACGGTTTTATTTTATATTATCTTATAACCATATTTGTTTTCAATCCCCAAACAGCAACAAACGCCTTTTCAGCTTTCTGATTCGGAAGTGTTTTATATTCAAATACAATTTTCTTTAAATTTCTTTCTCCACCATTCAAATCAAAAGCCTTACTATCAGTTCCTGCTAAAACAGGTGAATCAACCGGTATATTTTGCATATCACCGGATTCATAGTATACTTTTAAATTCATTAATTGAATCGATGCTTCAGTAACGCGGAATTTAATAGCAGAAAAACGGTCAGCTCCTATTACTACAAATTCATCGTGATCTTTTACAAAATCAACGGATCGCTCGCCGATTTTATGCCATCCCTTTTGATCATTTACCATTAAACTCGTCTCAACTTCTTTCGCATTACCTGATGCCATTTTTTCATTGACATTGGTCTTTAGTCCCCATATTTCAACATGTGCTTTTTCATCTTTTCTGTTTGGCAGAGTTTTGTAAACAAATACTATTTTATCCAAACTTCTTTCGCCGCCGTTTAAATCAATTATACGACTTTCACCACGAGCTTGTATAGGTGAGTGCACAGCAATGTCTTGTTTGTCGCCACTCTCATAATACACTTCCAATGAAATTAAATCAATAGGTGCATCTTCAACTTTAAATTGTATTGCCGCAAACCGATCAGCACCCATAATTTTAATTTCGTCACGATCTCTTTTATAATCAACCGTTGTTTCCCCGATTTTATGCCATCCGGCTTTATCACTGTAAACAACAGCAGGCGATTGTGCCTTCAACAAGCCAATACTTCCAATAATAGTAAGTAAAGCAATTTTTATTGTTTTTTTCATCTTAAAGAATTATTTAATTGGTTAAAATTTAATTATTAATTACTTCCAAAGTTCGCAATGACAAATTAGATTATATTACATAATATTTTTAAATAATTACAATATTCACACATTGTATTTCTAATGTTTGAAATTACCTATCCATTTAACCATTAATAAATAACTAACTTATTTGTAGAATTAATGCCTTCTCCGGCAACATTAATGAAATACAAACCCGAACTTAAATTTAATTCAGATTTTTCTATTCGAATATTCCCGTTTCTTTCTTTGACAAATGTTCTCATATATAATAAATTTCCCGTTGCATTATAAATAGAAACCACAATTTCAGCCACTACATTTATTTTAATATTTATATCCCCCCTCGTTGGGTTCGGGTAAATAAAAGGAAGTATTTCCTTTTCATCCAAATTAGAAGCGTTCCGTTTAAAATCAGATGGAATATTTGGTTTTTGTATTGTAAATTGATCCTCTATATTTCCCGAAGAAGTTAAATACTTACACGTTAAATTTCCTCCACTTACATCCAATATTAAACTGCCATTACTTGTGTTATTTGATTTAAACATTGCATTATGTGGATATCCCGGTGTAGTAACTCCTCCAACCTGTCCGGATACACCACAAACAACATACACCGTTCCATTACCTGTCCTGGAAGTCTTAATATATGGGCCACCACCCGCCTGGACAATATTTCCGACCGGATATAATGAAGAATTAAAAGTACTTTCCAAACCTTTATGGTCTTTAATAAAATAGCTTCTCTCATAAATATGACTGTGACCGCTTAATACTAAATCAACACCATATGATTCTAATAACGGAATTATATTATTTCTCATATCAATTAATTCCGTTTCTTTATCAGAATTGTGACTTCCTTTCGAATACGGTGGATGGTGAAAATATACAATCGTCCATTGCTGAGTATTATTTTCCAAATCGTCACGCAACCAATTAAACATAGCACTTGAAGAATTATTATATGATCCGTAACTATCAAGCGAAATAAAATGAATGTTTGCATAATCTGTAGAATAATATTTCTCGGTACCTGCAGCGGATGGCAAAGTAAAAATATTAAAATAAGGAAAATCTACACCGAGTGAAGAAACACTTTGGTAACCGCTTTGAGCATAATCATGATTCCCCGGTGTAGGAAAAACTGGAATATTTTTAAAAATAGAATTGTAAACATCAAATACTTTTAATTGATAATCCTGATCTGCTCCATTATTATATGCATTATCGCCAAGCCATAACCAACCGTTTATATTTTCATTTAAAGTATAATTTGTAAAAGAATTACGAACTGCAGCCTGTGCTGTACTTCCATTTCCAAAATCACCAGTTACCCAGAATTTTACAGGCTGGAGGCTTCCTACATCCGGAGCTGTAAAAAAATAATTATTGCTATCTCCTTGTAAAACATAACCGCTAATACCAATTGAATAATAATATTTTGTATTTGACGAAAGTTGATCAAGCGTAATTGAATGTTCGGTGGAGATAATTGAACTGTTAATTACATTGGAAAGCAAGTTAGGATCTACGCCAAATCTGACTTGAGAATTAGTTGCGAGATTTGTTCTCCATTGAATAGTAATACCCGAACTCGTTGAAACTGTCATATAAGGGCCTCTTAAAATTATTGCATTTAATCCGCTAATTGCCTGTGTTGAAAACATTTTACTGCCAGAAAAAATACTAACTGTTGAATCGTTACAAACGGTTTGAATTCTATATTCATAATTTGTTGCTGACAGTAAATTATTTAAAACAAATGTAGTTGATGATGTATTTGTCGCCAGTAAATAATTTGTGCCGGAATTTAAAATTCTATATTCCACATTATAAGACTGAGAGCCGGAAACCGCTACCCAATTAAGTATGGCTGAGGTTGATGTAATACTATCTGAAATAAATAAAACTGTATCGGGGACCCCACACGTTAATGGTGGAATATAACTAAGTGTTTCAAAATATATATTTAAAGAAAATTCACTCAAAATATTATCGGAGCAAACGGATTGAACTTTAAACTCATAAGTTGTAAAGCTTTTTAAATCATTTAAAACAATTGAATCAGACGTTGTATTGATTGATATCCAATCGCTATTAGGAGCCTCATATTCTTTATACAAAAAATTATACGATTGAACTCCGTCAATTGGATCCCAATATATTTCTGCAGAAGTTGCCAGTACATTTCGAATTCCAAATAAATTGGAATTAGGTTTAGGACATAAAATCGTTGGTAGCAAATTGCCGAATAATTGCAATTCAAAAGTTATATCACTTGATAAAGTTGAATAATTATGAACCTCTGCTGCAATAATATTAGTGCCATTGTGGAAAGTATTGTTTGATATAGAAGATATAAAAACAGTTTTTCCATCATCAGAACATTTTGACTTCGCTTTTGTATTATATTTAATTAATCCTATCGGCATATTGTTTCTATATACTTCCAAATTGTTCACATATATTACAATACCATCATCACGTCTTACCTTAAGAATAAAATCAGAGAATAAAGAAATATCAGTAATTACAATTTCCTTTCTAAAATAATATCCAACTTTGCCACGCTTTAATTCAGTTAGTGGAGAATTACCATAACCAAGTTCGGCTTTTCCTGAACGCCATAAGTCATCATTAAATTCAATACTTCTCCAGCTCGAATCCTGATTCGAACCGTTATCTAAATACTTCCATGTAGATCTCGGGTTTACTATTTGTTTTTGTCCATACAACGATAATAACATTACAAATGAACAAATGAAACAAAAAAGAAATCTTACATATGTTGTGAATAATTTTTTCATGACAGATAAAATATATTATTAATATATAAAGGTCTGTCAACCTCACTTATTATGTATTACACAATTAATTCGAAATATTGCAGAATTCACTTTGTTTCAATTTAAGAGTTGATATTGAACATACAAAGCAGAAAAGGTTACACTTTAAAAACAAATTTTTTAAAAGAAAAAACACAGCTCATTCTATTTATTAATTTCAATTACCTCTTTAATAATTTGAACAGAATATTCGTTAGGTATAATTTTTTTCCCATGTGCATGTGCATAAACTTTGGTAAATTCAGCACCAAAATAAAGGATGATTGCCGAATAATATACCCATACAAGAATCAGAATAACAGATCCAGCAGCTCCATATATTGAAGCTATTGCAGAACTGCCGAGGTAAGCTCCAATACCGAATTTTCCAACCATAAATAGTATTGCTGTAAAAGAAGCACCTATAAGGCAATCTTTTATTGCAACATTACCATCCGGTAAAGTTTTAAAAATTATAGTAAAAAGAATAGTTATTATAATAAAAACAATTACAATGTTTGAGATATAGAAAAAATAAACTGAGTCTATCGGAAAATTTACGGCTAATCGTTTGTTCAATATGTCCATAATTGAATTTATAATCAATCCAACTAAGAGAAGAAAACCAACAGAGCCAATCATAGAAAAAGACATTAGACGGTTCTTAACGAATTTAATAAAACCACGCTTTGGTTTTGCCTTAATTCCCCAAATATAATTTATGGAATCCTGAATTTCAGCAAATACTCCTGACGCTCCAACCAAAAGTATTATTACTCCTACTGTAGTTGCAAAAACATTACTACTGGATAGTTTAACATTTTTTATTGTTTCTTGAATCTGTAAAGCAGCATCATTACCAACAAGGCCGTTAATTTGCCAGAAAATTTCACCCTTTACTGCTTCTTCCCCCAAAAAAATACCTGCTAATCCAATAATAATAATGAGCAACGGGGGCAAAGAAAAAATAGTATAATATGAAAGTGAAGCGCTTAATTTAATTGCATTATCATCAATAAATCCTCTCAATGTTTCATTGAAGAGGTTCCAAACATTTTTTCTAATTCTATTTAAATCCATTTCAGGTAATTTTATCAAATTTATTAAAAGAAAATGAAAGACATTTCATAAAAACAAAAAAAAGTCCTCCACCACGAGGACTTTTAACAAAACCACACATGAAAATTAAATTCTTGTTTACATTGCAATTATTACATTTGAGTTGCAATGGATCTTCTCGTTTGATTTAACGTTTTTTTAGATACTCCATATAAATCAATTAAAAGATTACGAATATATTCACCTCCGACACTACTATATAGAAATGGATATCTAGTCTTGATATTATTGTCCAGTCTATCAATCGTTGCATTTGAAGGTTTCTTATAAAATGATTTTTTCATAATTAATAATTTTTCTCATATTCAATTAACGATACAAAATTGAGTAATTTAATCATGGAGGCTATTACAAAATTTTCAAAATAATTTACATAATTTACAGAATAGTTGATACTCTTAATCTGTCAAATAATAATCAAAAATAAAGTGTTTCCTTACTGATAAATAACAGGGATTGGTTTCCCAACTTCAAAATCCTGAAATCCAAAATCGCTGGATTTTCTCTGATTTAGCTTAAAAATATTATCACCTTCCCCGGGAATTGATGGATAAAACGAAAATGAAATCTGAATAATTTTAAATACAAGAAATTCATTCTTTATTAAAAACCCAAAGCCAAATTGAGAATATATTTTACTTTTTTCAAAACCGCTTATATTATTGCCTAACATTCCAAGCGAACAAACAAGATATGGACCAAACCGAAATCCAATGAGATTCCACGGAGCATAGGATTGAGTTTGAAATGTTACAACTATTTTTTTTGATCCCGATAATATTGTGCTTTTAAATCCTGCAATACCATTATCATTATTTATAGTTAAATTATCTGTTTGTAAGCGGTTGAAACCTAAGGTAAGTCTTGGTTTAATAAATTGACGAAACTTCCATTTCCCGATTTCAAACAAGTCAGTAAAATAATTTACTCCAGCTACAAAAACACTTTGCTCAAAACGAGATAAATGTAAGAAAGTGCCATATTCCAAATTTAAACTTAAGTAACCCCAATCAAAATAATTTCCATTTGAAAACCGCGCACCCAGATAATATCGTCCGGTGCTATTTCTTACCTGGTATCCTCCTGTTAATCCATAAACTTTACCAATAGGTACATCTTCAATTAAACCGTAATTAAAAATATATTTATCCTGTACATATTTTCTTGCTGAAATTCCAATTCCTGCCAGGTAAAAATCTTCATTAGAATAAAAATGCAAAGTATCATTAATATTTTCAGGTTTTTTTATAAATCGTATTCTCAAATAACGTAATGAAAATATTAAATTAGTTGTACGTTCTTTTTCAGAATTTCCTTTAAATATTTGATGGGAAGATCCACACCAATAATCTTGTGTATTAAAAGTATAATTTTCTGCAGTAAAAAAAGGTTCATTTTGATGTATAGTGTCAATCCGTTGTTGTTGGTCAAAATACAATCCTCCGGCCCATTTTGCAAAGGAAGAATAAAAAGGCCTGTCCACATTTATACTTTTAATGTAGTTTCTATTTTCATCCATTCCATAATGGAGCGTAGAATTTAAGTAAGTATTATAAATATTTGGAATATAATAATTAGAATTAAACACATTATTTCCGTTTGAATGATTCCATGTAAACGAATTTTTGAAACCATGACCCAATCCAAGAAAATTTCTTTCGTCCAATCCAAACGAAACCCGGCTTGGAGAAATTGAAAAATCAGGAATAATGCTCCACAAATCTAATACGCGAATACGAACATCCACTGAATCCGAATTAATTCCTGTTATTACAGTATAAATTGAAACTTCCTGAACATATTTTTGACTTCGTATTAATCGTTCAGACTCTTTTACTAACAATGAATCGAAAGTATCATTTTTTTTAATAAGTAATAAATTTCTAATGGCAATATCTCTGGATTTTATATGTAAGCTATTGCCGGCTTTGTAAAGATTATTCTGAACAACAACATTCGTATCCTTAACTGTATATCCAAATGGGTCCAACGTTAAAATTTCAATTTTTCGAATTGTTTTGCCCTCGTAAAATTTATACGACTTTTGAAATTTCTTTTTTCTTTCTTTTGGGATTTTAACATTAGTTGATTCAACAGGTTCAAATAATATACCATATATAAACTTTGTAAACCCACTTCTTTTAGAATATGTTTCAATTTTTTTGTACACCTTGGCAGAATCAGCTATTTGTTTACCAGTACCAGATTGCCCAAACGCTGATTGATTGAACAACATATAAAATAAAAAAATAAATAATATTTTAAAAAACATTTGCAATTGCCTGATCTATTATGAATAAATTTCTATGTTATCCCGAATTATTGAATAAAAGCGAGTCATAAAAATAGCGTTAAATGAATATTTCAGAAAGGAAATTATTTACAAATTTATTAAACAACTCAGGTTGTTCTATATTCGACATATGACCGGCTTTTGGAATAATAAATAATTTAGATCCAGGAATATTGTCTTTCATTCGTTGAGCTTGAGCAAGAGGAGTTACAGTATCCTCTTCTCCTACTAAAATCAGAGCAGGGATTAAAATTTCACGTAAAGAAAAACACATATCTTTTCGTTGAGCCAAAGCATTCAAAGTTCCTGTAACTGTTTGACTTGAAGTTGATAGAATAATACTTTCAATTTTATTTATAATTTTCAAATTCTCTTCATATGAGTCCTTAAAAAATATGTTCTTTACAAATGCCGAAGCAAAATCTTTTAATCCTCTTTCTTCAATATCAGCAATAGACTTCTTTCTTTTATCTTTAGTTTCAATAGAATCTCCTATGCATTGGGTATCCGACAAAATAACTGCAGCAAATTTTTCAGGATATCTATTCAATGCATTTAATAAAATATACCCTCCCATAGAAAGACCACATACAATTGCTTTATCTACATGCAACGCTTCTAAAAAACTAATTAAATCATCGGCAAATAAATTCATATCCAGAACTCTGTCATCCGATGTAGTTTTACCATATCCTCTAATATCATACGATATAACACGATAATTCAACCTAAAATAATTTTTTTGCGGCTCCCACATAGATTTATCAAATGGAAATCCATGTATAAATACAATCGGAATATCTCCTAAACCGGAATCATCATAATTGAAAACTATTCCGTTTGCCTGAATACTCAGGTTATTGTAAACATCTTGCATAATTCTTTTTATTTGAGCGTCGTTAAAGATACTAAAATAAAAAAACAGCTATATAATTAAATTTTTAATTGCTATACCATATTTTGCATAAGCATTTAAGTCTTGTTTAGATCTAGCTAATTCAAAAGCACCCATTTCCAGAGAAGGAATAAAATAGTACTCAAGATATGCCTGAGAAATATTATATCGCTGAACAATCTTGCCCCGATTGGAAGTTTGCTGTACTGCTAAATGTTTTAATAAAGAAATTGAACTATTCTTAATAACCTTTTTCATTTTCGAATTTATTATTTGTTATAATTAGATTAATGGAAAGTATTATAATTTTTGATTTCAAAATATTAATTCTGCCAAACAACTTTTACCTGATTAAAAGCAATGTCGAACTCATTTAGGCTAGTATCAAAATCACTTTTAAATTCCTTCCAATTACCACTGCCATTGGCAACATAATTATCAAGTTCAGCTTTAAATTCAATGTTATTTTTTTCCAATTCCTCCACTTTTGTATAAAATGTCTGATTTGATATATTCCCTTCAGCCGTTGAGAATTGTTTCAAATCAGATATGTTCTCTAAGTTTTTGCTTAGTTTGATATTAGCATCTTTAATGAATTTTTGAAAATCGCTATATATATCCTTTTGTGCCGAAGCAATTTCTTTATCAGAATCAATTATATCTCTCTTAATGTAAGTATCAGAAATATCTTCCTTAATTACATTTTTTGTTGAAGAATTACAGTTAAATAGAGTAAATCCTATGAAACAAATAGTTATCAAACTGGTTATTGACGATTTTCTCATTGAAAATTATTTTATGTATTATTTCTCAAAATATTTTGGGAGCTATTATAAATTTTATTGTTCACTTCTTAAATGAAATTAAATATTAGAAATAAGCTGAAGCAATTCCTCTCTTGTCTTGCCAAATTTAATCTGAATCTTTTCTAACCATTCTTCGCGTGTTCCTGATTCAAAATACAAATCATTATTAGTTAATATTGAAAATTTAAGTTTAAGTGCTGCTTTCTGCTCGTTCCAACTTTCATTCTCTTCATTCTTGTAAGACATTTTCTATTGATTATTTGTAACAGAATCATTACGCTACAAATGTGGGAGACTTAAGCACTATTTCTATTACACAATTTTCCTTATAATTTTCATAATTCACACCTCAGCAAGAATTGTAAATATGTCAATCCAATTTTAAAACCAATTTGAAAAATCAATAACAAAATTATTTTAATCAAACAAAAACTATTTTTTAAAACTGAATAAGTGTAAATTATATAACATTAAATTAATATTATGTAACTCGAAAATATTACCTCTTAATCATCTTTGCAATCTGAAGTTTCAAGTTTACCCTATTTCTCAAATTATATTTACTGCAATCACCAAAGAAAAGAGATTAAATATTTAACTTTAATAAAAAACAAAAATAATATCTTAATAATATAACTATTTAATAAAACAATTCTATGAAAAAAATAATACTATTATCTTTTAGTCTAATATTAGCTTTATGTTCATTTGGACAAACTGCTGATAAAAAATGGAATATTGGTTTGCATGCTGGTTCGATGCAATACAATGGTGATCTTGGAAATGATTTTTACAGAACTAATCAGGCTTTTTATGGTTTCGGCGGGTTATCATTTTCCCGTTATATAGGAACACACTTTGATCTAAACCTGCTTATTACAAAAGGAGAAATCGGCCATTCGAGTAAAGAAGGAAATTTCTTTTCCGGAATTACCACAGGAACATTAAACTTTCGATTTAATTTGACAGGTCCTGATGCAGTTATTCGTCCTTATGTATTTATAGGAGGCGGATTAATGATGTTTTCGGTTAATCCAACTGCAGAAAAAAGTAAATCTGATTTCGCTGCTCCTTCAGCAGGTGCTGGTTTTAATTTTAAACTAAGCGAATCCGTATTTTTCCAAATCCAGGAAACATTTCTTTATTCCGGAGCTGATGATAAAGATGGTGTATCGCTTAAATCAAATGATGTTTTCCTACAGCATACAGTTGGATTTACTTTTAATTTTGGAAACATAAAAGATGCTGATGGAGATGGTGTCGCAGATAGAAAAGATAAATGTCCTAATACCCCTAAAGCTGCAAAAGTTGACATTAAAGGATGTCCATTAGATAAAGACAGTGACGGTGTCGCAGATTATCTTGATGAATGTCCCAATGATTCCGGTTTGGCTACTTTAAAAGGTTGCCCGGATAAAGACAATGACGGCATTGCAGATAAAAATGATGATTGCCCGGATGCAAAAGGACCGGTGAGTCTTAAAGGATGCCCTGATTCTGATTTAGATGGTATTGCAGATGTAAAAGATAAATGCCCGGATACAAAACCTAATTATAAAGTAGATATTACCGGATGCCCAATGGATAAAGATAAAGATGGTGTTGTAGATGAAGATGATGCTTGTCCGGATTTAGCAGGAACATCTGCAATGAAAGGATGTCCCGATACTGATGGCGATGGTATCGCTGATAATGTAGACCGTTGTCCTGCTGTTGTTGGTACAATAGCAAATAAAGGTTGTCCGGAAATTACAAAAGAAGACGTAAAGAAAATTACACAAATTGCAAGTAAAATATTTTTTGAAACAAATAGTGATAAATTAAAAGTTGCATCATTGTCGCAATTGGATGAACTTGTAACAATTTTGAAACGATATGAAGCTGCCAAATTAATTATAGAAGGTCACACCGATAGTCAGGGAGAAGATGCTTATAATATGACATTGTCACAAAAACGGACAGATTCTGTTAAGAATTATCTGATGAGCAATGGAATTTTTGAATCCCGTTTAACTGCAATCGGTTATGGCGAGACTAAACCAATTGATGATAACAAAACATCATTAGGCAGAGCAAAAAATCGTAGAGTTGAATTGAAGACAGAATTTTAGTACTTGTTTTAAATTGCAATAAATAAAAACAGAAAAGCTGCCCTAAATCGGTGGCTTTTCTGTTTTAATCACTAACCATTCAATAATTAATTAATAATCTGCTAATGAAAAGTACATATAGAAATTTAGAAGCAAGGTTTGAAAAACTAACATCCATTGTAATTGCCATACTTGGTAATTCCATTACATTTATTATCGCCTTTTGTCTTGTAATTACATGGTTTTTTAGTAAAGAATTTTATCATCAAAGTATTCATAAAAGTATTGGTGAAATAATTCTTGGGGTTACATTTCTAAGTTTGTTTATCATCCAGAAAACGTTTAACCGGTTTTCCATTTCACTCCAGATTAAGCTGAATGAATTAGTTGCCTCACATGACAGAGCCAACAATGAAATAATTAATATAGAAGAAAAAACAGAACACGAATTAAGCGAGATTACGAAAGAATATGCTGAATTAGCCACCTTGGTTAAGTCAGAAGAAAATAAAAGAACGTCAATCAATAATGACAAACAAATTTAAACACACATTCAAATATATTAAAGTAAATATTTAATGAAAACAATAATTCTATGTTTAGTATTCTTATGGATTTCATTGATTTCGTTTGGACAAGAAGAAAAAAGTCCTATCGTTAAATTTTTAATTAAAAGAGGATATGAATTCCAGTCTACATTAATTAACCGAAACAAACCGGATAGTTTAAAAAAATGGCCGGATACATTATACTACAATACTGTTTACAAAGCAAAATTATTTGGCTCGCCAACAATTCCAATTTCATTCAGTAAAATAGAATATGTAAATGGGAAATATGAAGTTTCACCGACAATCAGCATTGGATATGGATATACTTGGTTTTTCGGCGACTTCATATTTAATGAAAATGATAAAATAACTGTTGATCCTACATTTTTCTTTGGGTTATTAACTGATATTGGATTACAAAATGATTTTAGTTTAAAAAAACTTGCATCAATTTTCACTGGTGGGTTTATAGGATTCGGAGCTTTTTCGCTTTTTGCGGGTTATGATTATATATCCAATTCACCATCTATTGGATTAGGCGGAAGAATTGATTTATATACTGTAAAACAAAATTACCTCAAACCAATAGGTAAAGTAAGAGAGGTTAGAAAACATAAATCCGTTTCTTTACCGATAGCCAATGAATAAATTATTTCTGCTCTTTTTTCAATTTCTGCTCTTCTGCTTTTTTATCTTCCGCTTCCTTCTTTAACTTTTCAGATTCTTTAGCTTTCTTATTAAAATATCCTTTCAAAAGAAAATTATGCTTGGCGGCTTCCATATTCTCATTTAAACCTTTTGTACTTTTTTTAAGATTCACCATTGTCTGATTAAAATTCTCAGCAATGGTTGAATCCTGTATTAATCTACCAAGAGTTCCGTTTCCACTATTTATTTTTAACATAATCTCTGCAAGTTGTTGAGAAATAATTTCAGCATTTCCAGCAGTTACCTGTAAACTAGACATGATAGCATCAGTTTCAACAGGTTCTGCAGATTGCAATTGCTGTCCTTCCTGTGCTAAAGCTGCATCAGAACTACCTTGTGTAATAACAAGCAACCTGTCGCCAATAAGTCCCTCGGAACCAATCGAAACTCCGCAATCGCTCTTAATAAATTTCTTTACGTCTTTTTTAATTAACATATCAACTTTTACTGTTGAATCATTAATTATACTGATGTTGTCTACAGTTCCAACATTAATTCCCGAGAATCGAATATTATTACCAACTTGCAAACCACTCACATTGTAAAATGTTGAGGTCAATTTAAAAACCGGATTAAATAGATTCTTTTGTTTTCCAATTACAAATATGGCGAGTACAAAAAGTGTTAAACCTCCTGCAACAAATAGCCCTAAACGAACCTTAAATTTTTGAGTTGTTGTATCCATGATTATTAATGAATTTTGAATATTTGATATTTATAATTAATTTTATTTGAAGAAAGAAAGTATTAAAGGATCCGTCGAATTTTCAAAGTCTCCCTTTTTACCTTCTTTATAAACCGTTCCATCTTTCAACATGACAATGCGGTTAGCTGTACTGAGAGCACACTTAATATCATGGGTGATAATAATGGAAGATGTTTTATATTTTTTCTGAACATCATTTATTAATGAACTTATTTCATCAGAAGTAATTGGATCCAAACCGGTAGTCGGTTCATCATATAACATTATCATTGGATCGACGACAATTGTACGAGCCAGACTTATTCGCTTTCGCATTCCTCCGGAAAGTTGTGAAGGCATTTTATTTAAAGCATCAGCCAAGCCCACATTTTCAAGAACTTCCATTATTTTTACTTCTATTTCTTTTTCACTTAGATTTTTTCTTATTCTTCTGAGTGGAAATTCAAGATTTTGTTTTACCGTCATAGAATCATACAATGCACCACTTTGAAAAAGGAAGCCTATCTTTTTTCTAAGTTCGCCTAAATCATTCCGGTTTAAAGAAGTTACACTTTTTCCAAAGACATTAATGGTTCCTCCATTAGAATTTAATAAACCAACGATGCACTTTATAAGAACCGATTTTCCGGTTCCGGATTTACCCAAAACTACCAGATTTTCGCCATTAAAGAGTTTTAATGAAACATCTTTTAATACCTCCTGGTTTCCGAATGATTTTTTTAAATTATTTATTTCAATAACCGGTTCATCATTAATTTTTTCGGCAATCACCGGGCTATGTAAAGAATCTTTGGAGTCTGTTTTCATGAAATTATCATATCAGTAATTTGAACAGCAATCATGTCAACAATAATTACCAGCAGTGATGATAAAACGACAGCAGAATTTGCTGCTACACCAACACTTTCGGTTCCGCGGCCGGCATTATATCCTTTATAACATCCAACCAAACCAATTACTGCACCGAAAAAAAATGATTTTATTACAGCCGGAAATAAATCCATAAAATCGACATGACTAAATGCCTGAGAGAGAAATAATACAAAATTAACATCGCCTTTAATATTTGCTCCGGCCCAGCTTCCCAAAATTCCGAGAGCATCAGCATATAAAATTAATAATGGAACCATAAGTGTTGCTGCTAATACTCTCGTAACAATTAAAAATCGCATAGGATTAGTAGAAGAAACCTCCATAGCGTCTATTTGCTCCGTAACTTTCATTGAACCTAATTCTGCTCCCATTCCAGAGCCAATTTTTCCTGCACAAATCAAAGCAGTAATTACAGGACCCATTTCCCGTATAAGAGAAACGGCAACCATTCCGGGAAGCATAGTAACTGCGCCAAAATCAACGAGCACAGGTCTTGATTGAATAGTAAGAACAAGCCCCATGATCGTACCGGTAATGGAAATAAGTGGTAAAGATTTATATCCAATTTGAAAACACTGCCGCATAAATTCTTTAAATTCAAAATTCCTCGTAAATGTTTCCCGAAATAATTCCAGAATAAATAAAAATACATTGGCGACTTCTGTTAAAAAGCTATTTGCTTCGTACGATTTAGCTATGGTTTTTTCACTTAACTTAACAGATTGCTTCGTAGCAAAACCTTTTACCTTAACAACAGGATTAATTATTTTCATTTTGATTTCAAATAAATATAATATGTTAAATATATTTCTATTAATTTAAATACCTTCTCAGTATCCAGGCTATTGTTTCATGATCTTGCAAAAGACCGGTTAAAAAATCCGCTGTACCGGCATCGTTATACTTATCACTACTCGATGAAATATGTTTTCTCAATTGAATAGCAAGAGATTCATGATCTTTAAGTAATTCCTGAAGCATATTTTTTTGAGATGGATATTTACCAGGAGACTCTTTAAGCGAATTTGAAGAACTAAACTCTTTTAATGTACCTATAGTTTTAGCCCCCAATTTACTAATACGTTCTGCGATTTCATCGATATATTCTTCCAATTGTTTATATTGTCCTTCAAATAATTTATGAAGTTCCATAAAACTTTCACCACAGACATTCCAATGAAATTTTCTTGTTTTAATATAAAGCGTCATTTCATCAGCTAAAAGATTTGTGAGTAATAAAGTAATGCTTTTTAAATTTTTTTCTGATATTCCAATATTAGGTTTCATGATTAATAGTTTATTAAACGGTTTATACTATTTAAGACTTTTCTTTTTATTAAAATCAAATTTCAATTTTGAAGTAGGAGCTGTATTCCCAAGTAAAAATCCCCAGGGTTTTAAAGTTTCTATATGATCAAAAATAACTTTCACAATTGCAGTGAGGGGAATAGAAAGAAACATACCCGGTATACCCCAGATAGCGCCACCTGCCAGAACAACTACAATTGAAACCAATGCATTAATTTTCACCCGGGAAGCAACAATACGAGGTATGATAAAGTGATTATCAATAAATTGAATTGCTAAATATAATCCGAGTACAAGTAAAGCATATGAAGATGAATCCTTTGTTACAAATGCAATTATCATAGGCAAAGCTATAGCAATTACACCGCCTATATAAGGAATAACGTTTAGTAAAGCGCCAGTAACACCTAGTATAATTGCATAGTCAATACCAAGAACTAATAACCCCAGGGAATTTAATGTAGCTATAATTGCAGCTTCTACGATAAGCCCGAACAAATAACTTTGAATAATTTTTTTAGAATTAACCAGTATTTCAAAAACTGCAACATGATGAACTGAATTAAATAGCTTACGGATAAATTCAAGTAGCAGATTCTTATAATAAAGAATCATAAATAAATAAACAGGAATTAAAACTGCAATGATTAAAATTCCATTAATAGCTGAAATAGTTTGACCAATTGCACCTCCCATGTTATTAATAGCATCATTCTGAGTTTCACTAATCCATAAATTAATTTTCGCTATCTTAATATTAAAATTTACAGAAATCCAATGAATCATCAGAGTACTTATATCCAAAAATTTTGCTTTAAGCGCAGGGTACGTTTCGCTAAACAATGTTAATTGAACAGATAAAAAATAGAACAAACAACCTACAATTAAAATTGCAAATAATACAGCGATAGAAATAGAAACAATCCGGTTAATTTTCTTCCGTAAAAAATAATTGACCATTGGATTTAACAAAATAGAAATAATTGTTGCAAATATTAATGGAACTATTATTTGTTGACCAAAGTACATTGTGCTGACACATGCAAAAATACCAATCGCTATAAAAGCAAATTTTACATAAAAAGGTAATTTGATCGCTGTATTCATAAAGTTATTGCCGGAATGTCAAAATATAATTATTATTTTCAATTGCGATTATCCGAATTTATACATCTTTCGAAACAATGTTGCTATTATCTTTATAAAAAAATTATATGATTTGAATTTTTCTACAAAAAACATCTCCCAAAGTATATCTTAACTTTGGGAGGTTTAATATGAAAACTAAACATATTTTGAATCAATCTTTTATAACGACGAGGTATTTAGAAGCACTCCAAAACAATTCAGGATTTGTTATTACGATGTTTCTAACCAAATCTTTATCTTTTGTATCTTTTTCTAATGTATATGAATTAGAAGGATGACTAGTTACAATTTTCATATCGCTATTAATTGCAATACTGTTGGTTTGTGTATAGTCAATTCGGGTAAACTTACTATTATCAAAATCTTGACTTAATTTAGAAGTTCTTCCAATACCAAGCAGGCCGCCTTTTCGATCGATGATTTTTGCATCCTGTAATTCATTAGACTTACCAACCACAAAATAAGCAGTATGCAAAGCCATAGTTTCTTCAGCTATTGTTTGTGATTGAGCCCCATTACGAGCTGTAAGTGTATCTACTGAAATTTCTAATGTAGCTACTTGTGCATTTAAAGAATTCAGTTTCGCATTTAAATCTGCAAGTTCAATATCCTTCTTAGCTAACTGATCGTTAAGTGTAGCAATCATTTTCTCCAGCTGTGCATTTTTACTTGATGAATTTTTAATTTTCCGATTTAGTTCAGCTATTTTTTTACGATTCTGATCCATCAGGGTATTAATAGAAGCAATCTCTGCATTAATTCTT
This sequence comes from Bacteroidota bacterium, assembly GCA_031366785.1. Taxonomy (GTDB): domain Bacteria; phylum Bacteroidota; class Bacteroidia; order AKYH767-A; family 2013-40CM-41-45; genus JADKIH01. Next base: position 21,597 of record JANLOW010000437.1, read on the forward strand.
GCTTTTTGAGTAGGCTTTAGTTCTCCGGGCTTATCTGAATTAACAGCAATAATATGCTGTTTTACAGCAACAGAATCAAGATTCCGTTCAACATCATTAAATGAAGAAATAAAGTCGTTAATAAATGAATCACGTTCGTTGACTACCGACATCAACGAATCCTTTTGGCGATTTGATTCCGTAAGCTCATTTTGGTTACAAGCTGACATTACTAATGCAGTTGCGGCAATAAAAACATATTTTTTCATAGAATTTTTTAAAATTAATTATTTGAATATTATCTAACTTCGTTTTAAGTCTACAAAGAAATGAATATTGAATGCTTTGAATGTTACAAAACTTTTAGTAAATGTTATATAATTCACACTTTAAGAATAATATTGATCTTTAAAATAAAATTGATGAGCTAAATAAACGCTTTGAATTTCTTTAAAGAGTACTTTTATTTCGTTTACGGTAATTTTTAAATTTATCACGTGGAGCTTCATCATTTAATTCATTCATTTTTTTATATGCATCCAACAATGATCCCGGTAATTCTCCTTTATATTTAATATTATAAAATGAAAACCCATTATAAGGAATTACATTTTCTGCATCGTTAAAATCAACCCTTTTAACAACATCTTTTTTCGTAAAGTATAATTTAAAAGCTTCTTCCCTATCCTTACTCAATTTTCGAAAATGTTCATTAACTATTGATTCATCAATGATTCTGGAACATTTTTCCTGAACCGTAAAAACCATAGAATCCTTAACCTGTTTATTTAAATATTGAACAAAAAGAGTGTCCTTTATAGACATTTTATCTACAACCTCAGAATCTTCTTCATTGAACAATCGAGCATCCAGATTATGTGACGCTATATAATATCTTTTTTTAGCCTCGAATAATAATATGTATTCCTTTTCCTTCAGGGAATATATTTGCGGATAGATTACAATACTTGCATCAGGGTTTTTCTTTAGGAAATCTGCAATTTTTTCAACAAATTTAACTTGAGAAGAAAGTAAAACAGAATTTCGGAGACTCCATTTCAAAGTAAGTGATTTCTCTATTTCAGTTTCATTATTTTTTACTTGCAACCTATATGAAGTAGTAGCTGGTTTTACGAAAATGTTTTCAAGTAAATCAAAAATTACATCATGCAAATGAAATTTTGGATTCTTCATGTTTCCTGTTATTGGAATTTCATAATCGATTACATTGCCTCGTTCACGTATAAAAGACATTATCAATGGTAATGGCACCCATTTGGTATCTTTATTTCTAATTTTTTTAGTGACGCGAGGATCAATTACGACTAAGTGATTTTCACTTTTTATAATTCCGTTTCTTACTTTCCAGGTACCGTTAACTTCAATAGTTCCTCGGTCTAATGGAAAAGATGTATAAGAAATTATATAAGGATTAAACATGGAGGCGGGAAATTTCTTTAAATTATACACCATATCAAAATCTCCAGTATCTTTTGGATTAATACTAAGATTAACAACAGCATCTCCATAAGGTTTAATTCCCGTTTTAAAATAAACATTTGCCCGATCATGGTTCTTATCAACAGAATCTGCAACTACAGACAATGGATTTAAATCAATAGAAAATTTCTCACCTAATGAATAATCATTAAATTTAATATCCCCTTTATTAATAGCCAGTCTGTTGATCTGATAATAACTTTGAAAAAAATTTCTACCGAGTATTTTTACATAATCAGCAATTTCAATTACTAGATTAAATTTAGCTGTATTAGATTTTGCTGAAGTCAGATTTGCTCCGTCTACTCCAAACATTGTCTGAATATTATCCAAATAATCATACCTCTCATACTTGAAATAAGGATGGCTCAAAATTACTGAATCAAAAAGATAAATATGATCCTTAGGACTTATGTTATTCATTGTTAATGATAATTTATCAAACGATGCATAATCATTTAGATTATTTTTTCCAAAATGAAAATCATTAATCTGAATGAAACCCGTAGTAGTCACATCTTCAGGATCGTTAAAATTTCCTTTTGATTTTACATCAGCATCAAGGTTTGCAGAAAAATTACCATAATTGGTCAAGTCTTTTAAATATTGTTCAATGATATTTAAATCAAATTTTTGTATGACAACATTAAAATGGTAATCATTGTTCTTTAAATTAATTGTTATGTTTCCTTTTACTTTACCACTCCCAATACCCGGTACAAATGAAATGTATGTTGAAATTGAATCAGAATCCCAACGCTTACCGGTACTTTCTAAATTTACATTTTTAATAAAGTAGTTAATCGGAATTAGAGGTTCGTGGTAATAAAATTCTCCATCATTAATTTTAATACTGAGAATGTTAAAGTGAACAGGGGCTTTTGTCGTATCCAAAACGTTATCAGTTGTAAACATTTTCAAAATATCATTAAAGTTAAAATCATTTTTATTCTGAATAATAAATCCGCGTGGTTGATCCAATGTAAGTTGACTTATTTCATACGTCTTAGAAAATAATTTAAATAGAGAAAAATTAATACTAATTCCTTTGGCCGAAAAGAAAACACTGTCACTCTTGAATTCATTGATTTTTAAATTATTCAAATGTACATACCCGGTAAAAGGATTTACATAAGCCCAATCCATTGTAATATTTCTGCCAGTATATTTTTCATCATTTTTTTCAATTAAATATTTAGTAATTGGTGAAATAAATAAAATTATCACAACAGATATAATTAGAATTACACCGATTATAATTAACAGTATTTTTCTTAATTTATGTTTTTGATCCATACTAATAAATTTCGAATTTTTTGCTAAGGTGATTATGTTTTCTATTTTTTTTCTTACATAAAAAATGATAATAATTATATAATTATTGTTTATAAAAAACTTAATCGTTTTTACCATCTTTATAGTTCTTTAAAATAAGAACTAGATAAAAACTACTATGAAAAATATTCCATTTCCCTTTTTAAAAATCACAATAAATAAACGAATATCTTTTAAAACTTCTGATGCCGGAGTTAACACACTCAACACCTACATTTTATGAAATATAATATCCGAACTACTGTCTGATAATGTGTGAATTATATAACATTTAAACAAAGTTCTATAACAAAAACAAGTCTTAAAAATCACATATTTGTACCATTCTTAACTAAAATAGAAATATTTGAAAATATACATCAAATACATGGTCAGTAATCGCTGTAAATTGGCGGTGAAAGAAGCTTTAAAAAGTCTTGGATTACATTTCATAGTTGTTGATTTAGGTGAAGTCGAAATCATGGAGAATATTTCCATGGAACAACGCGAAGAAATGAAAATGGCACTACTGAATTCCGGTCTTGAATTGATGGATGACAAACGCGCTGTATTAATCGAAAAAATTAAAAATGTAATTATCGAAATGGTTCATCATACCGATGAAATAATAAAAACAAATTTTTCTGATTTCTTGAGCAAAAAATTAAATCATGATTATACCTATTTGTCGAATTTATTTTCAGAAGTACAAGGAACGACTATAGAGCAATTTATAATTTCACATAAAATTGAACGGATAAAAGAATTAATGATTTACGGTGAATTAAATATAACAGAAATTGCATGGAAAATGAATTACAGCAGTGTTGCTCATCTTTCCAATCAATTTAAAAAAGTTACAGGCCTTACTCCTTCGCATTTCAAGAAATTAAAAGATAAAAAACGAATTCCAATTGAAGAAATAGGCAATTCAATTGGACTAAATAATAATTGATTTACTCCCAATAATTGGTTTCATAATTAATGGAAAATAATAATACGCAAGAATCGCAATATGCGAGAAGTTTAATTGAAGCCAGCTTAGATCCATTGGTTACTATTAATACTCATGGGAAAATAACAGATATGAATCAGGCATTGGCAAATATTACCGGAATGAGTAGAATGAAACTTACAGGTACTGATTTTTTCGATTATTTCACTGAGCCTCAAAAAGCACGTGAAGTTTACCAGATAGTTTTCGCCAAAGGTACTGTTGCAGATTTTCCTCTTATACTACGACATGTAAATGAAAAGCTAACAGATGTCTTATTCAATGGCTCTGTTTACAAAGATGATAGAGGAAAAGTTCTTGGTGCTGTCGTTGTAGCTAGAATAATTACCGAACAAAAAAAAATAGAAAAAGAATTAATCGAAGCCAGAGTATTTGCTGAATTAGCAACTGCAATTGCTGAAGAAGCAAAAAGTAATGCTGAAAGTGCAGCGAAAATTGCAGAAAATGCAGTTAAAGCAAAACAACAATTTCTCTCCAACATGAGTCATGAAATTCGCACTCCGATGAATGCGATAATAGGATTTACAAAAGTTGTATTGAAAACCAATCTCTCGGCAAAACAAAAAGAATATTTAACGGCCATAAAAATGAGTGGCGATGCTTTAATAGTACTGATTAACGATATACTCGATCTTGCCAAAGTAGATTCAGGAAAAATGTCATTTGAAGCAATCCCTTTCAAATTAGAGCAATCTTTATCCGCAATGCTTCATTTGTTTATAACAAAAATCCAGGAAAAGAATCTTGAACTCGTTAAAGAATATGATAAAAATATTCCGGAGATATTGATAGGCGACCCAGTACGATTGCATCAGATTATCTTAAATCTGATTAGTAATGCAGTAAAATTTACCGCTAAAGGAAGGATAACCGTAAGTGTTCGATTGGTAAGTGAAAATAATGAAAAAGCAACAATTGAATTTTCGGTTTTAGATACAGGAATTGGAATAGCCGAAAATAAATTAGAACATATTTTTGAAAACTTTCAACAAGCCTCCAGTGGTACTTCACGATTGTATGGAGGAACAGGATTGGGACTTGCAATTGTTAAACAACTGGTAGAGCCACAAGGAGGTACCATACATGTAAAAAGTAAGGTAAATGAAGGTTCAACATTCAGTTTTATTTTAACATTTAAAAAAACAAATGAAGAAGTTAATTTAGAAATTGAACCGGAAGAAATAGATAAAGAAATTAGAACTGTAAAAGTTTTAATTGTTGAAGACATTCCGCTTAATCAATTACTGATGAAGACAATACTGGACGATTTAGGATTCGATCGAGATATTGCAGAAAATGGTAAGATAGCCATTGAAAAACTAAAAATTAAATCGTATGATATTATTTTAATGGACTTACAGATGCCTGAAATGAATGGGTTTGAAGCAACGGAATATATTAGGAATACAATGAAATCCAAAATTCCAATTATCGCTTTAACTGCAGATGTAACAACTGTTGATTTAACGAAATGTAAGGCAATTGGAATGAACGACTATATTTCAAAACCCGTAAACGAAAAATTGTTGTATCACAAAATAATTAATTTAGTAAGAAAACCTAAATCTTTATTAGTTGAAACAAAAAATAATCCGGACAATCAATATAAAAACGGACAGGATAAAAAAATAAAATATATTAATTTAAATTATTTAAACAAACAAACTAAATCTAATCCGGCATTAATAATGGAAATGATTACTCTCTATTTAAAACAAACACCTCCATTAATCGATACAATGAAACAAAGCCTGCAGGATAAAGATTGGAATTCTTTACAAGGGGCAGTCCATAAAATGATTCCATCTTTTTCAATTATGGGAATTCACATAGATTTTGAAAATATGGCAAAAAAAGTGCATGAATATGCAAATACACAATTTCAAACAGAAGCAATACATGATTTAGTATTAAAACTTGAAAACGTTTGCATGCAAGCATGTAAAGAATTGGAAGTGGAATATAATATTTTAAAGAATACAAATAAATGAAAAACGAAAGTAAGATTAAACTCTTTTTAGTTGATGATGATGCAGTCTTTTTGAAATCATTGGAAATAGAATTTTTACAAAATGCTGATTTTGAAATCGAAACATTTGCCACAGGTGAACTGTGTATGGAAAATTTATCACACAGTCCTGATGTAATAATTTTAGACTACCATCTCGATGGAATAGATAAAAATGCAATGAATGGGATGAAAACATTAGATAAAATAAAAGCATATAATCAGGATATTCCTGTTATAATGTTATCCTCACAGGATAAAATTGAAGTAGCGATAAATTGTATGCATCACAGAGCATTTGATTATGTTGTGAAAAGCGAAACAGCTTTCATGCGTTTACGAAAAATTATAAC
>JANLOW010000139.1:0-6942 GCA_031366785.1 Bacteroidota bacterium
TTCTCCATTGCCTGCCCTGTAATATTATTTACATCATTAAAAGTTCCTTCGGCAAGTGAATTGTCTTCGGATGTTTGAGTATCAAATTCCAGTTGTTCTACTAATTTATCCTTTTTACAGGCATTTATCAGAATAATACTATTCAAAACAATTACAATCAGGAACATTATCTTCCTCATGATGGTTTATTTTTATATGAATTTTCGTTCGTTTTCATTTATACTATGGTTCTTTTAAAAGTGTTTCCATGTTTAAAACTATGTTGGTAAAAACAAGAGTATTTTATGAGTAAAGGCTGTGTTTAGAATAATTTTGAGAGATTTCCCGTTTCAATTCAAATTTCTCTTTAATAATTATGATGACCAGAATAATTTTGTTGGTATTGCTCTTTATTGATTTTAATGTTTTTTCACAACAAACAGCCATTTTTAATGACCCTGAGCGTCACTATCAAATTGGACTTGATCTATTATCAAATCAAAAATATGGAGCAGCACAAAAAGAGTTTCTGCTGGTACTGGCATCTAAGGAAAATATTTCTTACACATCACTAGGTAATTCTTCATTTTACATTGCGAAATGTGCTTCTGAATTATTTAATAAAGACACAGAATATCTTCTTTTATCTTTTATTAATCAATATCCCGGAAATGTAAATTACCAATCGGCATTGATGGAGCTCGGTTACTATTATTATCGTCTCAAGCGGTATAAAAATACAATTGAATGGCTTGCAAAAGTTGATCAAACTGATCTTGCTGTTGAAAAGAAAGATGAAATCAATTTTAAAATCGGCTATAGTAATTACATGATCAATGATTATGAAAAAGCGAGTAATGCTTTCTATGCCATGAAAGACGGAAATTCAAAATATGCAACTGCTGCTCAATATTACTATGCTCATATCGCTTATGTAAATGCTAATTATGAAACTGCATTAAAGAGCTTTCTAAAACTTAAAGATTCCGAAGCCTTTGCTCCTGTTGCTCCTTATTATATTGCTCAGATCTATTACAGACAAGGTAAGTATGATGAAGTTTTAAAATTTGCACCGGATTTACAGGATTCTGTCAGCACTAAAAACGGCCTCGAGATTTCGAGAATGGTGGCAGAATCTTATTACAGAAAGGAAATGTATAAAGAGGCTTTACCTTATTTACTTGACTATGAAAAAAATTCGCCTTCATCCGGACGAATAGATTTATATGCCATTGCTTTTTCCTATTACCGCACCGGAGAATATGAGAAAGGAGCATCTTATTTTCAAAAAGTAATTGCAGGAGACGACAGCCTTTCACAAAATGCATACTTTCATCTGGCGGATTGTTTTTTGCATACATCTAATAAAAGATCAGCACGAACTGCTTTTCAGGCTGCAGGGAAATTAAATTTTAATCGTACCATTCAGGAAGAATCTCAATTTAACTACGCTAAGCTTTCTTATGAGTTGTCATTTCAGTCCGTTGCTCTGGAATCTTTCAGGAATTTTATTAAAATATTTCCTGAAAGTTCTTACACTGGACAAGCCAATGAAATGCTTATTAATATTTATACCAACACTCACAATTATAAAGATGCTATTACCGCACTCGAAGGGATAAGCAGTAAAAATCAGAACCTGAAAACGGCTTATCAAAAAGCAGCTTATTTCAGAGGTGTAGAATTGTTCATGGACAATAAACTAAATGAGGCTTTAAAATTATTTTCCCTTTCACTTTCTTATCCAATGGATCAAAATTTTGTTGCCGAAGCAAATTATTGGCTTGGAGAAACCAACTATAAGTTGAATGATTATGAAAATTCAATAAAATCATACAGCGAATTTCTTGTAACTCCGGCAGCTTTAAGAAATAAAAAATATAATACGGCAAATTATAATATCGGCTATGCCTGTTTTAAAAAAGGAGATTACAGTAATTCCCAAATGTCGTTTAGAAAATACATTCAGGAAAAACAACAAACAGATCCGTTGAGGTTTAACGATGCGCTTATACGTATTGGTGACTGTTTCTTCATGATGAAAAATCAAAGCAGTGCTATGGATTATTATAATCAGGCTATTGCTTCCGATGCTAAAGCAGGAGATTATGCAATTTATCAGAGAGCAATAATTTTAGGAGTACAGGGAAGGATGGTTGAAAAGGCAAACACACTTCAGAAATTATTGGATAAATATCCAAAGTCAGTTTATTACGACGATGCTTTATACGAAGCCGGACAAGCATCAATGATTGCAGGTAATAATGAACAGGCTGTGAAATATTTCAGAAAGGTCATGAGCGATTATCCGACAGGAATCTTTGCACGTAAAGCGGAATTGGGTGAAGCTCTCGTATTCTACAATACAAAGCAAGACGATCGGGCTCTGGCAGCGTATAAAAAAATAATTCAAAAATATCCAAACACGGATGAATCGGGACAGGCGCTTGTTCAGATAAAAAATATTAGCGTTTCACAGAATAAGGTAGATGAATACTTTACTTTTATAAAAACAATTCCTAATTCGGATTTATCGAAAGCTGCAGAAGACTCTTTGACCTATGAAGCGGCCGAGCTGCGTTATACACAGGGAGATTGTGAAGGTGCTGTCAAAGATTTAACGAATTACCTCGAACATTTCCCTGAAGCTATATTTCGGGTAAATGCTTCTTATCTTAAATCAGATTGCCTTTTCAGAGATAAAAAATATAATATTGCTTTACCGGGTTTTGAATATGTTGTTAACCAGCCGGCAAATAATTTTACTGAGAAGTCTCTTCTGAATGCCGGATTGATAAATTATGATCAGAAGAATTTCGATGAAGCATTTTCATTTTTTGAAAGACTGGAAACCATAGCAAAATCCAAAGACAATATTCTTGCTTCGCTTGCCGGTCAGTTGCGGAGTTGTGAAAAATTAAATGAATGTGATAAAACACTTGCAGTAACTCAGAAAGTGTTGAATTCTACTGTGGCGGATAAGGATCTTTTAAACGAAGCACATCTTATTGCCGGAAGGTGTCATATGAAGAATGAAAATTTTTCTGATGCAAAAACGGAATTATCCATCGTTGCCAAACGAACTAACAGCGAGATGACAGCTGAAAGTAAATACCTTTTAGCTGTGATTGAATTTAAACAAACCAATTTTAAAGAATCACAAAAACTAATCTTTGAAATTCAAAAACAGAATCCTTCTTATGATTACTGGATTGCTAAAGGTTTTATACTACTGGGCGATAATTATCTGGCACAGCGTGATACTTTTCAAGCTAAAGAAACTTACAAAAGTATCGTGGAAAATTTCGAGCAACAACCTTCTTATCCGGATGATTTAAAAGAAATAGCCAGACAAAAGCTATCATCAATTGTTATTGCAGAAGAGAATAGTAAAGAAAATGAGAAGAATCAAAAGCCTGTTATTTTACCGCAGGATTCATTAGAAATAAAAACGGGAAAATAAATATAAATTAAAGAGTTCAGTTTTCTTTTTACCATAAAAATTTACGAAAAATATATCAATGAAAATATTATTTAATTTGATAATTATTACTTCACTTTCATCTTTCCTTTTTGCTCAGGATGATAAAGAAAAATTAGGTGATAAGGAATATATAATTATCAAAGACTATAAGCCTGTGCTTAGTGAATCATTTAAAATATCTGATTCTCCTGAAGGAGATACTTCTTCAACCAATCCACCTGTGATGGAATATAATATCCGGGCAAAAAAAATTACTTCTGATTATGAATTGGCAACCATAAAAGCAATAAAAATAAAAGATGAACAGCTGGTAAAACTTTATCACTCTTATTTAAAACTGGGAATTGGTAATTACACAACCTATGCAGGTGATCTTTATATAAATGCATTGAGGTCTAAAAAAGGAGCATTAGGTCTTGCTTTAAATCATTTTTCCGGGAATCCCGGATTAAAAAATGCCGGTCCTGCTGGGTTTAGTAAAAGCCATGGTGGTATTTATGGAAAATACTTTCTTGACAACAGTACTTTTTCCGGAAACGTGGATTATAATCGTGATGTCGTTCATTATTATGGTTACAATAGTGATACTATTATCAGTAAAAATGATTTAAAGCAGCGCTTTAATAAATTCGGAATGCAATTAACGTTAGGAAGCAATTATCTTTCTAAAGACAAATTCGATTATTACGGATCATTTGGTTTTTCCACACTTAGCGATTTTTATGAAGTTTCAGAAAATGATTTTATTATTTCAGGAAAATTCGGGAAGAAGTCAGATGAATATTACCTGAATGGCGACGTATCATTTAATTATTTTAAGAAATCATTGGCGAAAAATGAACCTATCTCTCTTTACAACGATTTAAGCAGAAGCATTGTCACTTTTATTCCAACTATTTCATTTAATAAAGATAAAGCATTATTAGTACTAGGATTGAATTTAGGAATTGAAAAAAATCTCGATTCGAAAATTCATATTTTTCCGAAAATTGATATCACCCTTCCAATCGCCGATAATATACTTTATACATTCATAGGTGTAAACGGAAGCATTATTAAAAACAGTTACCAAACTATTGTTGATGAGAATGCTTTCGTTACTTCGGCAATTATTCCTTACAACACTATAAATAAACTTGAACTCAAAGCCGGGCTTAACGGCAATTTTTCATCTTTGTTTTCATTTATGACCATGGTGAAGTTCACAACAGTGGATCGCATGTTACTTTATGTAAATGATTCGGTTTATTTTAATAAGTTCAATACTCTTTATGTAGATGGAAAAGTTCTAAATCTACATGCTGAACTTTCTTACCTCTCGAATGAAAAATTTACGGCGACATTGAGGTTTGATCAGAATAATTACTCTATGGATCAAAATGAAATGGCCTGGCATAAGCCTAATACAGAAGTATCTTTAAATTTCAGATATAATTTTTGGGATAAACTAATTGTTAATTCTTCGGTTAATGCAATCGGTAAATATAATGTGAGAATACAGGAAAAACTTGGTTATGTTTCTCAAAAAGTAAATGGCTATATAGACGTAAACCTTGGAATTGAATATCGTTATTCAAAAATATTATCACTTTATGTTGATTTCAATAATCTGGGATTTGCGAGACAATATCGATGGTATAATTATCCTTCTGAAAGATTAAATGTTTTGGGCGGAATAAAATATTCCTTCTGATTTATTTGGATTTAAATTTCTCTATTGCTTTCCTGGTAAATTCTGACAGCACTAATTTCCCGCTCATCGCTGCTCTTTCTTCAAGCAGTGTATCCCAATGCTCCGTTCCTTCCCAGAATATTTTTTTCAGCAAATACATTGCTTCAGGATTACTAAGTATTAATTTTCCTGTTAGTGCATTGATAGCTATATCCATTTCATCATTCGTGGAAAATATTTCAGCATACATTCCTTTTTCTTTAGCCCAGGAAGCAGTTCTCCATTCAGTTGCATTAATTGTTAGTTCAGTAAATGCTGATTTGCCGATTTTTCTTTCAATAGCAGGACCGACAACAAAAGGGCCGATACCGACTGCAAGTTCGCTGAGTTTTACGGAAGCACTTTCGTGAGCAAATGAAATATCTGCAGCAGAAGCAAGTCCGACACCGCCGCCAACAGCTTTTCCCTGGATACGTGCAATAACAAATTTTGGAGATTTACGAATTGAATTTATCACAGCAGCAAATCCGGAGAAAAATATTTTTCCTTGCTCGAATGATTTAATGGCAATGAGTTCATCGAAAGAAGCGCCCGAACAAAATGTCTTTTCACCTTCACTTCGAAGTACGATTACCATTATTTCTTTATCTTTTCCTGCATTATCAATTTCATATGATAACTTTCTTAGCAATTCTCCTGGAAGGGAATTGCTCTGAGGATGCGAGAATGTAATTTCAGATACTCTATTCCTGTTATTTATAATTACGTTACCGTTCATGAAAATTATTTGTTCAAAAGTAAGGAAAGAATTTATAATCGGGAATCAAGATGGAGACATAACAAAATATTTTTAATTATAAAATAAAAAACCACCTTCATCGGGGTGGCTTTTTAATAGAAATTTATTTATTTAATTTTCGAATTAAATAATTGGATTGTGATTTAATTTGTACTGTAACCAGGAAGTTTCCCCTCCTTTACCAACTGATCTGTCTTTTCTTTATGAGCTGTATAATCTCCAAAACATAAAGCGGAAAGCATTTCATCGCGGGTCATATTTAGATTACCGAGTTGTTTTTTAATTTCAGTGGAACAGCGATAAACAAAATGTTCGAATCGTTCCGGTGCCCATATATATTCCTTTTTCTGCCAATCAGGAATTGTACGGTCGATTTTAAATTCTGTAGGAAGATCGCCATGGATAATAGTCTTTACATCTAAACCTTCAAAAGATTTAGGAAGCAGGCGGTTGTCAAAAATAAGAGGACGGCTTACATCGATCACATGTTTTTTTCGTTTAGGATCAATCATCTTCAATCCATTAATTCGAAGACCTTTTTTCTTTAGGTGTCCGAATTTTTTTTCGAATCGTTCAAGTGTGTCATAGAGTAACATGGTCTGTGGTTTTAAAATATTATCAATATTATCAATTTATTCTTTAGACGCTACTAATGTTAGTACAGTCTCAATAGCAACTATTTCATCACGTTGATTTATTACCTGAACGTACCATTCAACAACTCCCTGCTGCACCTGGCCTTCACGATTATCTTTCTTAGTTTTTCTTTGACAGGTTAGTTTAACATGAATGGTATCACCGGGATAAACCGGTTGAATGAAACGCAAATTATCAAGTCCGTAATTTGCCAGTACAGGTCCTTTTTTCGGATCAACAAATAATCCTGCGGCAGCAGATATTACGAAGTAGCCGTGTGCAACGCGTCTTTCAAAGATGGAACCTTCAAGTGATGTTTCATCCATGTGTGCATAGAAATGATCTCCGCTTATTCCTGCGAAGTTTACAACA
>JANLOW010000453.1:0-2025 GCA_031366785.1 Bacteroidota bacterium
ACCAAAAGTAATGTATGCTTTTATGCAAATGAAAAAGTTTGATATTCAAAAATTGAAAGAAGCCTAACATTGAATAAGTAATTATTATTTTTAAAAATATTGATATCAGAATACAACTTACCCTTTTCGTTTCTAATCAAAGTGAATTGATTGAAAAAATCAGAGCTGAATTTAATCCAATTCAGTTTAAGCTGATTCCGGCCCATGTTACATTATGCCGGGAAAATGAAATTGAGCCTATTGAAAAAGTAATTGAAAATATTAAGTCTTTTTCGCTCGACAATCCGCTTCGGATTGAATTTGACAAAGTAGAAAGATTTGACAATGGCAAAGGTTTGCTGATTCCTGCAAAAAGCGAAAACACTGATTTTAATGAATTGCGGAAATCTATTTTGAAAGGATTGATTGAATTTCCCGTAGATCATCATCCACACATAACTTTAATGCATCCTCGAAATTCAACATGTACCGATCAGATTTTTAATGAAATAACAAAATACAAATTGCCAATCGAATTAAGCTTCGATACTATCAGTCTCATTGAAGAAAGTAACGACGGACAATGGAAAATTAAAAATCAGTTTCCAATTACAAAAAGCAACAAACGCTAAAGAAATAAACTGAATATCTAAAACTCAAAAAAAAGCCCATGAACTAATTCATAGGCTAAAATTTTTTGTCTTGATTCTTGATTCTTGTCTCTTGATTCTATAAAAGTGAAGTCCAGATCTCACTAAAAAAACGGGGCCATACCGAAAAGCCATATGAATAGGAAAATTGTAATAATAAAATTTATGAAAAAAATAATTTTAACATCAATTACAATAATGATTTTTATAAATTGTTATTCCCAAACTGAAAAGGGAATGAAATTTATAAGCGGGCAATTTTATATTAATGGCCATTCAAATAATCAGACCCAGGATGTAAATAGCGATGATCAAAAATATTTTTCTTTTTTATTTCTTCCGCAATATGGTTATTTCGTAAAAGATAATATTGCTATTGGAGGATTTTTAAATTTCGGAATTAATAGCAATACTTCAACGTCTGAATCTATGGGTAATATTTCATCTTTATATAAAATCAAGAACAATTCTATAAATTATGGATTGGGATTTTTTGCCCGAAAATATTTTAAGATCTCGGATAAATTTCTTTTTTTTGAGAATGGAGCAATATCATACAGCTATCAAACTAATAAAAATGAATATACATTTAATGATCCCAATTACGTTTATTCTCCGGAAAATCCTTACATTCAAAAATCAATAACTAATATTATTTCGGTTTCTCTTGCTCCCGGATTACAATATTCAATGACTCCCAAACTTGGATTAACAACATCTTTTGGCAATTTATTTTATTCCTATTCTGTTACCAAAAGTAAAAGTTTGCCTAAAGAGAGGATTGATAAATCAAATTGGTATGGAATAAATTTGAGTGTTTCTACTATTTCCTTTGGTCTGATTTATTATTTCTAAAAAATATTATAGATATAACATTATAAAACAAAAGAGCCTGCGAAAATATCCGCAGGCTCTTTTGTTTTATAAAAATCTTGTCTCTTGATTCTTGTCTCTTGATTCTCCCTTAAGCATCTATCTTCGCATACTTCGAATTCTTCTCGATAAAATCTCTGCGTGGAGGAACATCATCACCCATTAACATTGAAAAGACTCTGTCAGCTTCAACGGCACTATCGATAGTAACTTGACGGAAAGTACGAGTAGAAGGATTCATTGTCGTTTGCCAAAGTTGTTCGGCATTCATTTCTCCTAAACCCTTGTAACGCTGTATACCAACACTTTCTTCTTTACCCTCGCCGGCTAATTGCTTAACAGCTGCCATTCGTTGTTCGTCTGTCCAGGCATAAATTTGTTCTTTACCTTTTTTAACAAGATAGAGTGGAGGAGTGGCAATGTATAAATATCCGCCATCGACTAATTCTTTCAGGTGACGGAAGAAAAATGTGAGAATCAATGTTGTAATGTGAGAGCCGTCAACATCGGCATCGGTCATAAT
>JANLOW010000467.1:0-2282 GCA_031366785.1 Bacteroidota bacterium
ATAGCAATACCGGCTGAATTTAAAGCAAGATTCCAGTCAGTCGTATTATTGCCATCACGAGTAATCGTAAATCCATCGATCACTACATTACTTGAAGTAACCTGGAATGTAGATGAACTACCGCCTATTGGTCCACTAACGAAAGAATTACCAATTCCTGAACCTAGTACAGTTATCTGTTTGTTTACATTTAAATCTTCGTTGTATAATCCGGAATTAACATTTACAGTAAATCCGCTAGATGCTGCATCAATGCCACGTTGTATACTTCCCGCAGTAGTAAGAGGTGGAAGATAGCTGTTAGTAGTTACATAATCATTATTGGCAACCCAAGTTACTAAGCCAAGCGGAGAGTAATCGATCTTGTGGAGGATACGGTCTTCAATCTGAAAATTTGTTGCTCCTCCAAAAGTAACTCCGGAAGTTGCGTTTATATTCGTAACGGTACTGTTATAAATATCAAATCCATTTCCAAATCCTAAAATTGCATTTGGAAAACTTATTCCGGATAATGTATAATTAGGCGTACCTGTAATTTCTTCAAAAAGTAGTCCACTTGAAACGGAATTACTTAATGTATTAAGTGTATTTGTTCCAACAAATGTAATTGCATTAATATCTGTGTATTTGCGAATCTTAATAAGATCGTGACTATATACAGTGGCACTGCTTGAGGTTCCAGTAAAATTACAATTTTGAATAGTCACTATTCCCGAAGGAGCAAAAACTGATTTACCTCTCAAATCAAGAGATGTTTTAGCAAAAGAATTAAAAGTAAGGTTTTTAAAAAGAGCATTTCCGTTAAATCTTTGTAAAAAAATATCGGAAATAAAACTTGAAGGAGGATTGCCAATGGTACCATTGTCAATAAACTGAGTACCTTCAACAGTTAAATTTGTAAGTATGACCGCTTCATCTCCTTTAGTAATAAGTCCTGAATAACGGTTGTTTTTGACTAATCCATTTTTAATATAAATACCATTCATTCCCAGATCAAGGTAGATTCCAAGATCACAAGCTTGAAATTGACAGTCCCAAATATTTATTGATGCAGGAGTTACAGCAGAATAACCACCACTAAATTGTAATCCTGCCAATCTGAAATTGTTGGCATACACATTATATAAGTTAAGATAATATGCAGGTATAGTAACGATGATGCCATAATCCCCTCCCAATCCAGGTCCTTGCACTTCTATGTTTTGTATTTCCTGCGCATTACCAATTCCTGCAATGCCATCAGCAGTTATAGTAATTCCATCACCGGTAGCTGCAAATACTTTTGTATCGGGAGCAAAAAAACCATTTATAGCTCCTAGAATTTGTAATCTCTTATTTACAATAACATTCTCATTAAATGTTCCTGGCCCAACATTTATGATATCGCCATCTGTTGCTTGAGAAATAGCCCAGTTAATAGTGAGAAATGGTTGTCCGATAGTTCCCGGATCTGCATTATTTCCTGTTGTTGCAACATAATACGTTGCAGCTTGTAAGGCTTGTCCAAGACTTAATATTAGTAAGACAGTTAATGTACAACAGAATTTTTTGGAAGTTGAGTAAATTTTTTTCATGTGATTTAATTATAGTATGGTTAGTGGTTTTTTGTAGCTATTGCAATAAAATAGATGTACCCCCTTATTGGAAAAGTGGTCATCAATTAAATTACATTTTTATTTATGGCGCAATAATTAGCGGCAAATATTTAGTTTCAATAATTGAAATGTTTAAAAATAATGGTAATTTAAAGAGGTCGCCAATCCCGCAATACAGTGTGTGTTTCATCGTATTTGTGATTTAGAATTTAAAAAATATAAAATAGAACGTGATAAAATAAATAATTTAATAATTAATCCCTAAAAGATTAAACAGCATTAATGCCCAAAATAAAACTTAATTTTTTTATAATGCAAGTATTTTTGTAAAAATTATTTGTTAATACCTCAAACTGATTGATATCCTTGAAATATAAAGTGTAAATATTTTAAAAACAATCGGATAATTAAATGCGAAAAGTCTGAAAAGCTTTATTAATAGGCCTTTTCAGCCCTTTTTTGAATTCTTTTTTTTCAAAAAAAACGAAAATTTTATTTACAATTGGATTTTTAAAGCGAAGTCAATTTCTAATTTTTATTTAGAATCAGTCTAAATAAATAAGCCAAAGGATTACTTGTGTGTTTAGTAAATCGAAAGAAAATAAATGAAGAATTATTAGAAAAAAATAATTTAGGATCAATTCATATTGAAACTTTTATTTTAAAAAATAAAAAATTTATAATTTA
>JANLOW010000487.1:0-1685 GCA_031366785.1 Bacteroidota bacterium
ATCTTTCCCTCAATGACAAAGAAAACAAGAATTTCGATGATAACAAAGATGATAGTTAAACGAAAACAAACAACATTTAATGTGTTTTTGTTAATAGATTATATTTGGATTGTCCATTTGAAATGTAATGGTACTCCAAAAAATAAAATTGATTTTCTTGAAATAGCCAAATGCAATTAATAATAGCTGTTTAGGTTGTTTAGTTTTCAGCGACACATAATGAAAAAAGATTTAATTAATGATCATGTATAAAACGGAGTAATTATATAAATACTTTGCATTTAAGTACTTATATAATCAATAGCTAGTATAAAATTTATTTTATTACTGAACAATCAGTTTTTTAAACCAATACTCAGAGGTATTTATATTTTCGATTTTCATAATATATATTCCTCGTGAGAATGAGGATAAATCAATATCTAAATCATAGTTTGTTTTTTCATCTGTTATGGATCTGCCTACATTATCGAAAAGAATAATACGAGTATTCTCAATATTTGTACGGATGTTTGCAATATCGCTTACTGGATTTGGAAATATAGAAATAATTGTTTCCGAAGTTTTGTCAGATAAAGGAACATTTTTTATTGGAGTTGATAATTTAAATAGGTTTGTATTATTACATTGATTCATCCTTTCAGCAATTGTTCCAGGATCAATTCTTCCTTCCAAAGCATCGTTTTCTATATTTATAGTGCATATTAAATTATTTACTTTATCCAGATCATCTGTTTGAACCCAGGCAAGAATATTATTGAGCACGTTTAAGCTTAAATCCCTTCTGTTAGCTATCCGGTAGGTTTGTGCTTTATCCAAAGTGTAAAGAAATTTCCGGTAATAGTTATTTTGTTGATTTGCTTTATTAATAAAAGTATTCTCTAGATCAATTATATTTTGTACTTCATCTGGTAATATATTATTTGGAATAATTTGATTATTTAAAAATGCATTGCCAAGAGTTTCCTGAAGTTTTAAGTAGCCGAGATTTAAAAGATAAGATTCATTTTTATTTGGATTTGGAAAGTTTACATTGAGAATTTGTGAAAAAAGTTTTAGTGCCTTTCGATAATTTTGAGATTCATGAGAGTTTACCTTATCAATAGCTCTGGATACAGCATCATTTAATTTTTTATTTGGAAAATCTGGTGTATTAATTGTTCCACAATCAGGGCAATATATTAAAGCATCTTGTACTACCGGATCACCGCATGGCGGATGTTTACATGGCGGGTTTCCATATAAATCGCATGGTGGATTGGGGCATGGGTTAGCAACCCCACATGCAAGAGCGGAACTCAAAGGACTTGCATCGGTAATAGTTACATTATTGTTATTTACATCATGTAATAAATAATCATTGGAGCTAAATGTACCTGCGTAATTCCATTTATTGGTCGATGGCGATGGAACTGATGCGCTTGTAAGTACGGTTCCGTTAATAACACTTTGATTGTGTAAAACGGAAGGAGTTAAATCGTTATTTCCGTATGTCAAATTTAAATTATTTGCCAGTAAAGCCTTAATAGTATAATTATTTCCGATGGCTATTACTTTTGACTGGTTATTCATTATTAAACTTGCACCAATACCAATTTTTAATCCTGTATCATTGTAGGAAATGTTGCTACAAGTGACACCTAATGAGGTGTATTCCCCTTTTACTCCTGTCGTATTGTATTGGA
>JANLOW010000007.1:0-31381 GCA_031366785.1 Bacteroidota bacterium
GAGCCGTAAATTTTATTGTAACGTCCGAAATGATTTACGAAATAGGCGAAACCGACAGACATAAGAATAGCAAACAATGTTGCCAATGTAGATCCGGCTGAAATAAAACGCCAGCGTTTTTTTTGTGAAGGGGCGTAATAATACAAAAAAGAGATTCCGGTGAAGAATAAGGCAAGTACAACGGTCCATTTACCCATGAAAAGTAGAGCAATTTGAGTTTTTGTTTTTAGAATGCTATGAGCAACTAAATACTTAGTTGCAGATTCACTGGATATTATTATAATCGTCGAAACAAGTATTAATGTAGAAAGTATGAATGTTAAAATAATTGCAACCATTCTTTGTTTATACGGTGATCGGGTTTCTGCGACATGATACGAGCTGTTAAATCCTCTCATCATCGACATAAATGCATTCGTTGTAAAGTAAAGGGCGGCCACAAAACCAAAGGAAAGCAAACCACTACGCGGGATCTTGATGATATCTTCCAATGTATTTCGTGCACTATTAAAAGCGTTGGATGGAAGTATACCTTGTATCATATCTAGTAATTGTTCCTGGAAATTATGAATAGGAATATAAGGTATTAGTGAAAAAAGAAATATAGTTGCCGGAAAAATAGCTAGAAAAAAACTAAATGCCAAGGCTTGTGCTCGAGCTACAATTCCGCCTCTTTGAATACCTGTAAAGAAAAAATCGGCGACATTAAAAATCGGCATATTGTCAAAACCGGGTAAAGCAATCTTCTTTGTATAAGCAATAAATGATTGCACAAGTGGTGATGTAACTATGTGCCTTGCAACTTTTACAGAAGCTTTTTTAATTTTTCTCTTTGTCAATGTTTCTTCCCAATTGCCTGTTAAACGACTGTTTTATTTAATCTTTTTCTTTGAAATAATTTCTTTTTGCACTTTACTTATTAGTTAAACAATTTTAATTGTTTTCAGCATTAAATTTTTTTTGTTGATCGATTATTAAATAAAATTCTATTTGCCAATTTTCATGCTAATGTCAAGGCTTTTATAAGAATGTGTTATTGCTCCGACTGAAATATAGTCAACACCCGTAGCAGCATATGAATAAACATTAGAAAGTGTTATTCCTCCTGAGGCCTCTGTTTCAAACTTTTTATTTATGATTTTAACTGCTTTTACAAGGTCGGCAGTTTCAAAATTGTCCAGCATAATACGTTTCGCAATGTTTGATTTCATAACTTCCTCTACTTCGACGATATTTCTGGTTTCAATTTCTATAAAAAGTTTTTTCCCGGTTTTTAAAAGATATTCTTCTGCCTTTAATAATGCATTGTTAATACCTCCGCAGGCATCAACATGATTGTCTTTGATGAGAATCATATCATATAAGCCAAAACGATGATTAATTCCTCCACCTGCTCTTACAGCTAATTTTTCAAAATGTCTGAAATTGGGTGTTGTCTTTCTGGTATCAAGGATTTCTGCGCCAGTACCGTTGACAGCGTCAACAAATTTCCTGGTAAGAGTTGCAATTCCACTCATTCTTTGAATGCAATTAAGAAGAAGCCTCTCAGCCTGAAGCAAACTCCTTACATTGCCTTCAATTTCCATCACTATATTCCCATTTTGCACCATTGCTCCATCTGAAGTATAAGTTTGAACTTTTAAAGTTTTATCAACGCATTGAAGAATATGAATTGCCACAGGTATACCTGCAATTATTCCATCCTCTTTTACTTTTACTTTTGCAATACTTTTTTTTCCTTCAGCGACGGTAGAAAGCGAGGTTTGGTCACCATCTCCAATATCTTCAGCCAAAGCCATTTTAATAAATTCATCAGGGGACAAACCGTACGGAATTAAATCGAACATATTTTATGGTATAATAAAAATTTATGCCAATCAACTATTAAAGTGTTAATTTTTAATTTTGATTCTTATTTGTTTTCGATTCTTAATTCTTGCAGTACAGATCTGCCATCGATAATTTTTAAATAAAAGGAAGTACGAAAAGTTTTTCCTTTGGTAGTTGTCAATTTGCCGATTACATATTGTGTACCTTCAGGCGATGATCCTTTGTGGAGAATGGTAAATGCCTTTGGCTGATTTTTGATGAAAAAATCTTTTATAATAAGTTCGGCCTGTGCTTTACTGTATACATTTTCCTGATCGATAATTTGAAGATCTATGGTATTCCCAAAAAAAACGGCAAGCTGGTGGGCATCACCGCTACCGATTGAATTGGAAATATCATCGTAGATATCTAATGCAAATAATTGAGTGCTAAAAAAGATCAGGAAAAGTATTTTTTTGATTTTATTCATTGTTTATAAAACTGATTCTTAATCGTCAATTACCCTGCCACTTGCGAAGGTAATGGAATAAATCGGATAGCCTTATATTTGTCTTGCACTTTATTAACTCAATCTTGTCAATTTTCTCTTTGCATTACATTAATTCATGAGTTCAAAAGTATTACTATTGGTATTTTATGAATACAAAACATTTAGCAGTGTACTTTATATGAAAATACTACTATTATTAGTTGGTAAAACTTCTGAAGCTTATTTGAAAGAAGGAGTGGAAGTTTATTTGAAGCGGCTAACGAATTATATTTCACTTTCTCAGGTAGTTATTACTTTGTCTTCAGCGAAGGATAAAAGGATTGCTATTGAAGAAGAAAGTAAGTCTATTCATTCGAAATTGCTTCCCGGTGATTTCATTGTTGTTCTTGACGAAAATGGAGCTGAAGTTACCTCAAGGCAATTATCCGGACTTTTTCAAAAGTGGATGGTTCAAGGAATTGGAAGAGTTGTTTTTATAATTGGCGGGCCATTCGGAATAAGTACTGTATTAAAAAAGAATGCTAATTTTATTTTATCGGCCTCCAAATTTACTTTTACACATCAAATGGTTAGACTTATTCTCATCGAGCAAATATACCGGGCAATGACAATTATTAAGAACGAAAGCTATCATCATGATTAAAGGGAGAACCAAGAATTTAGAGTCAAGAGCCTAGAATCAAGAACCAAGAATCTTATTACTAGCAGAAATCTAATTTCTCGGTTTTTGATTCTTGTTTCTTTTCCCACCTCCCCGGTTTATGATATGAATACTTTGTTAAATTTGTAGAAAAATAGAGAACTTTCCTTATGGTAGAATATTTATCCATTGTTGATTTAATTGTTCCACCTATTTTAATCATTATTATTTTTCTTGTCTCAAAAAGCAGGCAATTAAAACGTATCGGAACAAATCCAAGTTATAAATATTATTTATGGGGTATTTGGATGAAATTAATTGGAGGCATAGCAGTATGTCTGATTTACATTCTTTATTATGGTTTTGGTGATACAATGAATTATTACAACGATTGCGTTGTAATGGTAAATATGCTTTTCAAATCGCCTTCGTCATTATGGGAGATTCTCACAAGCTCTAATCCTGAAGTATGGTATGACTTTGATGATACTACGGGATATATGATTTACCTTGGGGATCATCATGCAATTGTTGTTGTAAAAATTTGCTGGTTATTATGCCTGGTTACTTTTAAAAGTTTTATAGGCATGACTATTATTTTAGCTTGGATTTCTTATTCGGCTATTTGGCGTCTTTACCAGGTTTTTGCTCGAGAATTTCCAAAACTCACAAAAGAATTTGCCATTGCATTGCTTTTTATCCCATCAGTAATTTTTTGGGGTTCAGGACTATTAAAAGATACAATTACATTTGCTTCAGTTTGTCTTTTTGCATCTTCTTTTAGTATTCTGATGACTAGAAAAGAAAATATTCTTAAAAATATTTTGCTTTTAATAATTAGTTCTCTTTTACTTATTTGGATTAAACCCTATATCTTTTTTGCTCTTTTACCTGGAAGTATTCTTTGGTATGGAGGTATTCAGGTATTCCGAGTTAACAATCGTCTGGTAAAAGCTCTTACTACTCCCTTTTTAATATCAATTTCATTATTGTCTGGCTATTTAATGTTAAACCTTATGAGCGGCTTTCTGGGAGAATATTCACTCGAAAAAGTTCTTGATAAAGCAGTTTTAACTCAAAATGACCTTAAGAGTGATTATTACCAAGGATCTTCTTTTGATATTGGCAGCTTTGATGCTACAGTGACTGGAATCTTATCGAAAATGCCTTCTGCAATCAATGCCGCACTTTTTAGACCTTATATTTGGGAGACCTATAACCTTACTATGCTAATGTCGGGAATCGAAAACCTTTTATTGTTGGTATTTACTATCTATTTAACAATTAAGTTAAGAGTCTACAATTTATTCAGACTCATGTTCAGACATCGTATTTTATTTTTCACCGTTTATTTTAGTATATTTTTTGCATTTTCGGTAGGACTTACAACCTCCAATTTTGGAAGTCTCGTTCGGTATAAAATTCCTGCCATACCTTTTTTTCTAATAAGCCTAATTATTATTTCCTCAACGTATAAAGATTTGCAAGCAGAAGATAAAATTAAATTATCCAATGAAAGTTGAAAATATTAATTTAAATTAATATTTTCTCTTAATTTTTATAAATTTTTTCATAAATATCTTCTGCTATACTGAAGTTTCTATACCGGTTCGCCAAATTTTCAATTCTAATTGATAGTGAAGGGAGGGGTTCTTCAAGGAGTTTATTTATCTGTTCGATGGCAAATTTATAATTCTCCTCTGTGTATTCATTTATTACTGCCCCGGCATTATTTTTTAGTATGATTCCCGAGTCATCCGAAATATCTCTTGAAATAACAACTGGCAATCCAAGCGCCCAGTATTCTCCATCTTTTATTGGTGTGCAAAATCGTTTTGTAGGAGTTGATTTTACAGGCGTTATTCCAAAATCTCCAACACCTAAATATTCCGGAATTTGATCATGGGATACATAGCGAATAACCATTTTGTCAGTACTGAAATTACTATCAATTGCCCATTTAAATAGAGTTTCTTTATCATGCGGGGTTAAGAGCAATACTCTGAAACTATCTCCCCAAAATTTTTCGGCAGCACTGAAAAAATCGAAAACTTCCTTCGTTAAGTATATTCCGCCGAATTTACCAGCATATACACATACTATTTTATTTGCCAGTTTAAGTTGCGATAGCAGCGCGGGATTTTTTCTTTTTGATATATTGAATTTGGTTAAATCAACACAAGCGGGTTTTACATAATAATTGGAAATATTTACCTTGTATTTTTCTAAAGCATAATCATGCATTCCCTTTGTTGCACTTATTAAAATCTTGGCATGACGAGTCTGACTTTTTTCCAGAAAAAATAATAACTTAAATTTTAAACCCTTCGGCGACCATGTTTTATTTTCAACCATTGCTTCAGCATGCGGTTCGTAACTGTCAATTATCAATGGTTTCCCGGATGCTTTGCTTAGAATATAACCCAGTGATCCTGCCGTGGTACACCAGGCATGAATAAATTTAATCTTTTTTAAAAATATTAATGTAAAAAGATGAAGAATAACTCCTGCCCATTTAATAAAACTTATGATCCCAAAGGATGAATAATTGTAATCAATTAAAAAAACTCCTTTTCCCTTAAGCATTTTTTTAAATACTGTTTTTTCAGAAGGAGCCATTTTTAATTTTTCTTGCTCAAACGTAACAAGATAAATTTTACTTCCTATAGGTAATTGTTTTGCTATAATAAAAACATAAGGTAGGGTGTATGCTTGTATTAACGGGTCTTTGAAGCTCCATTGCGTTAAAATTAAAATGTTTTTATTAATATTCATTTTAACAAGTTTACTATTTTTTTCCCAACAATAGATTTGAAAAAAAGACCTAAATACTTAATTTTAATTCCACCATATTGAATTGCTTTTATGCTATAATTTATACTTTCTTTTTTATTATTGTCTAGGTAGGAATGAATACCACAAAAATAATTTATATGAGCATACAATTGTTTTTTTTCTGAGACAGTAAGGTTTACTTTTTCAAGAATCCAGTTTAATGCATAATGAGTGCGCCGAATGATGTCTTTATTATTGGAGCGCATCGAACGCTCTGCATGATCAAACATAGAAATAGTGATACTGTCAATTATAAAAAGCTGATTCTTCTGAAGGTTCTGGAGAATGAATAGCCAGTCCTCCTTTATTGAATAACGCCTGTCTTCTTCAAAAAGAAAAAGTCCGGGGTTTGCTTTTTTAATACAAATATTACAGGCAAGTGGATTACCGCTTAAGAAAAGTTTGTAATTATAATTGCCCTGTTTTAAATAACAAATATCCGAAAGAAAATGTTTTCCTTTTTCATTTATGAAATCAAATTTTGTAGTAATAAAAAGAGGAAAATTTTGTTCCTGAATATTTTTATAAAGTGTACTTAAATGGTTTTCATGCATTAAGTCATCGGAATCAAAAAAAATAACATAGATTCCGCTCGATTTAGAAAATCCGTAATTCCTTGCTGCCCCACGTTCTTTATTGTCTTGCTTGAATAATTTGATACGATTTTCTTTCTCTAAAACGGGCTTTATTAATTCTGTTGTATTATCGGTGCTCCCATCGTCAATTACGATGATTTCAAAATCTTTAAACGTTTGTTTTAAGATAGTTTCAAGTGTGTTCAAAAGGATTGCTGACCTGTTAAAGGTTGGGACAACAATAGAAAAAAAAGGATGTTCATTCATGATCCTAATTCAGCTTTCAGCTCCTCATAAAGTTCCAGATGCTCATCAAATTTTTCGGAATATCGGAAATGTTTAATTGCATCTTCCTTTGCCTGTGCTCCGATTTTTTTCCTTAATTCATCATCACGAATTAGTCTTTTCAATGCCTGATAAACTCCTTCTGTTGATTGGTAAGGAACGATTAGGCAGTTCACTCCATCTCGAGCTGTAAAAGAACTTATTCCTGATAATGTTAACACCTGAGCACAACCTGATATCATCCCTTCCATAATATTAATGCCAAAAGTTTCACTTTGAAGTGTAATTGGTATATGTAGATGAATATCGAAAATTTTATAAAGTACTATATTATCACGTACAAATCCTTTATAAATTACAAAATCATCTAGATTATATTCTTTGATTTTACTCATTGCAAGTTCAAAACTTTCTCCTTTACTCCCAAAGATGTAAAGCCTGACATTGGGGAATTCAAAGACAAGCTTTTTCATTGCTTCAATAGCGTAAACGTGACCTTTCCAATATTCAAATCTGGCTACCATTCCGATTATAAAAATCCCGGGAGGTATTTTAAGCTCAGTTCTCATATTCTCTACTCGTTCATCACTAATATCAAGATATTCTGATGATTTTAAGGAGTGATGAATAATACAAAGTTTCTTTGGAGGAATATTGAAATGTTTATTTAGAAAGTCATAGGAATCTTGTGTAAGTGCAATAATTCTTTTCGAAAAAAAATAAGTAATTCGGTCTATTAATTCTTGTTTTCTACTGTCAAAATCAGAAAACCAAGTGGTGTTTTCACAAGTGGTTATCCGCATTTTAATTCTACATAAAAATGCAGCAGCCAGGCCAAGCAGGTTTCCGTAGGGTAGTTCTGTATGAACAACATCAATTTTCTGTTCAATGAAAATTTTTATGATGCGAAAAAAATTTGTAATAAGTGAAAGCTTATTTGTGTACTTCAGATAATAAACTTTAACATGTCCTTCTCTCAGATCGTCGTAAAGCAAAGGTTTGAATTCATTTATAATTATATGAATGTGTTGAATTCCCCTCTTTTGCATTTCATCGGAAAACCAAATCCATTGTGTAGAGCGATTTATATGCGATGTTACAAAAGCGATTTTCATTTTTTAATTAATAACCTTTTTGTTGTTCTGGCGATTTTAATTAAAAAAGGAGGAAAGATTTGTGTCCTTTGTATTACTTTTTTAATTAAAGGCTCCGATTTTAAATAATTACCAAATTCATTACTGACATATTTCCCGATTTTCCTGACACGGTTAAAATTTTCAGAAACATAATCATATCGTATTACATTTACCAGAAAATAAAAAAGCATTTTTTCATAATCAATTTTTTTAATTGATTTCAATTCACTGAAAAAATGAAGAATAGAGGCATCGGTTTGTGTACGTAATTTATTTTTTTCTAATACTTGTATTATTTTTTCAAGTTTTAATCCTTCACTTATACTGTTAAATATTATAATCCATTCTTCTATAAATTTTGCAATGGCAATAGTTGATTTACTTTCATCATGAAGACGATATCTTGAAAATAGTATGTCGATATATTTAAAATTGCTTACCATTACTAATCTGCTAAACAGATCATAATCCATTCCAAAATGAAACATGGGATTAAGCATGCCGGATAGTTCCAATGCTGATTTTCTAATAAAAGAAGATGGCTGTGGAAATGTCATCCCTGCCAACTGTCTTGCAATTGACCAAACTTCATAACCTTTATCTAATCGGATTATTTCATCACTATTAAATATTTCTGAATTGCCATGAATTACACCAATGGTAGGAGGGAGGATCGAAAATAATTCGTTAATCTTAAAAAGGGTACCGGGTGTATACAAATCGTCACTTCCTAGCCAGGATACAATATCTCCTGTACACATAGTGAATCCTTTGTTTATTGCATCACTTTGTCCATTATCTTTTTCACTTATCCATCCTGTAATTTTATCTTCATATTTTTTAATTATTGAAACAGAATTATCTTTACTTCCGCCGTCAATTATGAAAATCTCAAGTAAAGGATATTCTTGCCCGAGTACCGAAAGAATCGCTTCTTCCAGAAATTTTCCTTGATTGAATGATGGAATTATGACGGAAATTTTTAACACAGCTTCATTTTGTTTTCTTAAAAATCATACTTAAAAATTTCAATATCTTTTTGAAAAGCATTATAAATTAAATCTTTTGTATGTTTATTGTAATAATCTTTATAATGTGTGTGATTACTGCTATTGGCTAAAGGCAATAGGGTTGGACTAATTAGTATTCTCGAACATATCGTATTAAAATCTTCCTGAAGGTTTTCAAATTTCCCAATAAAATCAACAAGAATTTTTCCATTGGCATCGTATAAAAAATCTTTTTGAAGTCCCATGTCGTGATTAATTCTCCACTCAATGTATTCATCAAAACCTTTCATCTTACTTATTATCTGATGTTGCGGATGCTCTTTGTATTGTAACATATAGTGATAAAGTGAAACCTGCCAATCCCATGGGTTTCTAACAAATGCAAATTTGAAATAAGTATTATAAATTTTTTCCGGTAATTTGTCCTTGATTTTTTGAGCATTAATATGGTCAATTGCCCATTTGGAAAGTGTAGGAATTCTTTTCCCTATATAAAATTTAATGTTTTCGATAAGAGGAAAATCTGAAAAATTTTGGTCGTCATATTGTTGTAAAACAGTACGAATGCTCGTACCTGCAACTTTATAAACATGGATATAGATGAATTTTTTCGAATGTGAAAGTATCATTAAAGTTATTTTTAGTTATAATAGCTCTTTTCATGTAAAACCTGAGAGAACCTTGCAATATTGTTAAATGTTAATAGAGAAAAACAAACCCGATAATAATTTTATCAGCCGGAATATTTCATAAGTTTTAACTTATTTTTATACTTCCCGATGCTTGATATATCTTTTTAATTTGTTGTTTGGTTTCAGCATATTTTTTTCTGGCATAGAGCAATTCAATAGCATAGGCTTTATCATGTTTCCATAAAACCAAGTTTTTTATTTTGTTTTTTTTGGATGAAAATAAATTCCTTATGCCTGTTTTAAACATTCTTTTAAAAGCAGCCATAGAATGATAAGCCCAGTTCGATTTGTCCAGTGAATGGCCATTGATAAAGCTAATATAAAGGAAAAGTACTACTGCGGCCTTTCCAAAACCTTCGTATATTTTCATTAAATATGGAAGATTTAACCTGGCAGCCGGAATGTAATGTTGAAGCTTAAGAGAATCTTCATACCATAATTTCCAACCGGTTAAAATCAAGGCAAAACAAATTTCACTATCCTCTCCGGCTGTTAGCGATTTACCTGTTCTGCCTTTGAGAAGATTGTTAAACCCATTTTCGAACAAATAGTTCCATGCTTTTTTCTTTACGGTTAACCCGGCACCCCATAAATACCCTTTTTGAATACTAACATAGCCGGATTCTTTTTGTTGTTTTCCAACTGCATAATAAAAGGAAAAATCTGTAAACCAATCCGGTGGACTTATTTCGAAGACTGCTTCGGATGAGCCACCACAAGCTGCCAGCGATTCATTATTCTTTAAAATACTGTAGACTTTGTCAATCCATTGTGATTCAATCCAGTTATCATCATCAATAAAGCTTATTATATCATAAGAAGCGCTTTTTACCCCTGTAATTCGGGCATTTATAAGCCCTCGTTTATTCTCCGAAACGATTTTAAGTCTAGTTACTGGGTTGGAACTCCAGATTGCTAGCGCTTTTTCTTTAGTATCATCATCCGAGTTATTGTCTACAATAACAATTTCCCAAAGGATGCCACTTGTTTTTATTTTTTGAAGATGTTCAAGGGTGGCGGCTATTCGCTTTGTGCTATTGAAACAACAAATTACAACGGAGACGCCATCGTTCTCACTCATAGACACGAATTCTGATAACTCAGCAACATTACTGAGTATGTGACGTAAAGGTCTTCAAAAATATAAATTGTCCTAAGAGGATACGATTTATTTTTGAAAAACTTTCGTGTAAAAATAATAATACACACTCTAAATACTGTCATGGAAAGTTGTATTTTCCCACATTAAAATTACACATGGAATACGAAATAAAGCCCCATAGAAAATTTGATTTTGGTTTGACTGAACTATGGAGTTATAAGGAGTTGTTTTACTTCTTCGCCTGGAGGGATATTAAAGTGAAGTATAAACAAACAGTTTTAGGATTTCTTTGGGCAATTCTTCAACCGTTTATAACCATGCTTGTATTCACTTTTTTCTTTGGGAAAATGTTGAAGTCTCCTTCTTTAAACATGCCATATCCAGTATTTGTATTATCAGGACTTTTAATGTGGAATATTTTTTCATCAGGAGTTGTCAATGCAGGCAATAGCATGATCCATAACTCAAACATTATCAAGAAAATATATTTCCCACGACTAATTATCCCATTATCAGCAATATTAGTCAGTGTTTTTGATTTTCTGATGGCATTCGTGATTTTTTTAGCTGTAATGATTTACTTTAAGTTTAAATCCAATCTGGAGATTCATTGGGTCAGTTTTATTTTACTCCTCCCGGTATGTATTTTTATTTCATGTATTGCTTCCTTCGGTGTAGGTACATTACTGGCTGCTTTAAATATAAAATACCGGGATTTCCGGTATCTGATTCCTTTTATGATACAAACATTGCTTTTTGTAACACCGGTTATTTATCCAATAAATATTGTTGAGCCTGCTTACATAAAAAAAATCCTTGCATTAAATCCAATGTATGCCGCCATAGAAATTCTCAGAGGTAGTATGACAGGAATATTTCCGAATAATGAACTCATTCTAATTAGCATAATTTCGTCATTGGTTCTACTTTTTGTCGGAATATTCTTTTTCAGAAAAACCGAATATTATTTCGCTGACCTAATTTGATGAAACCAATTCTTGAAATAAATAATATCGGAAAAAAATTCCGGATTCAGCATGAATTAAAACCATATAAGAGTCTTCGGGATTCTTTAACAGGTATTTTTAAACGTACTAATACTTCTTATGAGGAATTTTATGCATTGAAGAATGTTTCTTTTAATGTTTATGCTGGTGAAGCCGTTGGTATCGTAGGTAAAAATGGTTCTGGAAAATCAACCCTTCTTAAAATTTTATCAAAAATTACTCCGCCCTCAGAGGGGAAAATTATTTCCCGCGGCCGAATTGCCAGCCTTTTGGAAGTTGGAACCGGATTTCATTTTGAATTAACCGGAAGGGAAAATGTTTATCTCAACGGCTCTATACTTGGCATGTCACGAACTGAAATTCGATCAAAGTTTGACGAAATTATTGACTTCAGCGGTATAGAAAAATTTCTTGATACTCCCCTGAAACATTATAGCAGCGGAATGCAGTTACGTTTAGCCTTCGCTGTTGCCGCTTTTCTTGAACCGGAAATTATGATCATCGACGAAGTATTGGCCGTTGGAGATGCCGAATTTCAGAAAAAATGCCTTGGTAAAATGGAGGATGCTTCGAAAAAAGAAGGCAAGACGATTCTTTTTGTAAGCCATGATTTAAATGCCATTACAAATCTTACACAAAAAGCTATTCTGTTAAAAGCAGGTTCGGTTGACAGCTTTGATTCATCTATTAAAATCGTTGAAAAGTATCTGCAAAATGCCTCTGCTGAAACCACATACAGAAAACAACTCAGGGATGAAATTCACTTTCCTGTCATTTCATCTGTCAATATTAAAACTTCCTTCCCTGATAATACACATGTTGCCGACGAACAACTAATATTAGAAATAGAACTGCATGTCCCTAAAGATATTCCGAAATCGGTTACCTGGATGTCGGTACAAATTTCTGATTTTCGGGATAAAGGTTTCGTTCATGTTAGTACCAACAGCCGCGAAATAAAACTTTGTAAAGAAGCAGGAATTCAAAAGGTCATATGTACGTTTCCGAAATTAAAGTTATACATGGGAAACTATCATGTAAATGTATTTCTCGCCGGACCTCCCGGAGAAAAAATCTATGATGTAGTTAAAAATGTTTGTCCTTTCGAAGTTATTATAATCGGTAAAGAATTCGATTGGAAATGGAAACCGGAATTATGTGCATATTTTGAAGATGCAAATTGGAACATAAATTAATAAACTCAGATAAACAATTTGTTGTTAAAACTCATTTTTTTATCTGGTATTCTAACTTCAAATTCAATTAAATAATACGTAAACTTGCAACTTGTCATTTTATATTTCCATCATTGGAAATTAAACATGATTTTGTTTTAATAAAAAAATACTGATGAGTGAAACAGTTGAACGGGTAGTCCCCGGGGAAAAATCATGGGAGGAATTCGGCCTCGAACATCAACAACGATATGAGTTTTATAACTCATTTTATTCCGGAAAAAAAGTTCTTGATTCCGCCTGCGGCAGTGGATATGGCAGTTTTCATATTTCAAATTCCGGTGCAGCTTCCGTTCTTGGAATAGATATCTCCGGCGAATCTGTTGTATTGGCAAAAGGAAAATATAAAAACCCAAACCTGGAATTCAATAAAACAGATTGTTCTGATCTTAGAATACTTACTGAAAAATTCGATACAATCGTTAGCTTCGAAACGCTGGAACACTTAAGCGATCCTCGTTTGTTTATTAAGTCGGCTTCAGAAATTTTAAATCCCGGAGGATATTTTATTTGCAGTACCCCCAATAAAATGAGACTCTCCGGAGCAGGCCATATCAATCAATATCATCTCAACGAGCTGAATTATGATGATTTCTATAAAGCCATGTCTGATCATTTTGAAATAACCGCTTGTTATCATCAAACAGAAACGTTGCAATATCTCCGTTATATGGAATTGCAATATAAATTAGGTACTATGGAAAGTAGGCTGACATGGTATTTTTTCCAACGATTGGAAAATAAGGTTCGAAAACTGATTGGACGGACCTTTAAAAAGGAACCTTTCATGAATCCATATCTCGGTTATCAATACGAAGGCGATATGGAAATAAAACAACTTAGCCGTAATGAGAATTGGCATAAAACTTTTATTATTATTGGAAGAAAAAAACCGATTACGTGATAGTTGGCAAAGGAATGGTCGCCGGCGCCTTAAAAGATATTTCCGGATGGGATAACGATATTCTTTTTTCTTCAGGTGTGTCAAATTCAGGAGAAAAGGATGAGATAAACTTTCAAAAGGAAGTTGAACTCGTAAAATCTAATCTCGCGAAATTAACCTCACCCGGAACTTTCGTTTATTTCTCTTCTACTTCAATTTTTAATCCATTTAAAAAAAACAATCCTTATGTTCTGCATAAACTAAAGATTGAAAACCTTATAAAAGACAGCAATCTAAACTACTTAATCATCCGATTGCCAAATTTGGTAGGCTTTAGTTCAAATCCAAATACCCTTACTAACTATTTTGCTGATAGCATTCGCCTGGGAAGAGCTATTAATCTAAATCAGAAAGCTTTTCGTCATTTGATCGATGCATCGGATTTAGTCAACATATTGAATGATGTAAAAAATAATTTCGGAAAAAATAAACACACTATCAATATTGAAACTGACAGACCATTATCTGCACACCAAATTATTTTAAGTATGGAAGAAGCCATGCAGAAAAAAGCAAATATTAATCTTTCAGTAGAAAATAAGGATTTGGAAAAAATTGTTTCTAATTTAGGAGATTCTTCAATAAATTATATTTGGAAAATAAGAGAAGATTATCACAAAAATTTATTGAAAAAATATTATTCTATTTGAAATAGTCTTCCATGCGTATTTTATTTACAACGACAAATCTTGACCTTGGTGGCGCACAAATGTTTATCATGCGACTTGCTGAAGAATTATATGATAATGGTCACGAAGTTTATGTTTATAATCATCAGCCGGAATGGAGTAATAAAGAATTTCTTTCCTCTTTTTCAAAAAAAATAAAAATAATAAGCTATACCGATAACAACTTTCTTCTTTCATTAACATGGAAATTAAATGGATTCCTAAGCAGATTAAATAAAAATTATTCATTTAGAAATTGGATTAATGAAAGGAAATTCAAAAAAACATTGTTGAAATATAATTTTGACATAATCAACAGCCAGATGTATACGGCTGACAGACTTAATGCAAAAATTGCTGCACCTCTAAAAGTTCCTTTTGTAATTACGACTCATGGCGAATATGAACTTAATTTCAGTCATGGGAATTTAGATTTCGATAAAGAAGCTAAACATTGTATTGATTCTGCATCAGCCGTGATTTATACTGCCGAGAAGAATATTGAAGCAATTCATTCATTAATCAATCCTGAAAAACCATTACGAAAAATATTAGTCGGTTTTAATGGTGAAGGAATCAAAAAATACGATGTAAATCCAGCAACTCTCGGTATAAATAAAGATGATTTTGTAATCGGCATGGTGGCAAGAGGTATCCCTGAAAAAGGTTGGAATGAATTAATCGAAATGTTTTTAAAAATCAAAAAAACGTATACCAAAAGAAAACTACAACTTATTTTAATCGGCAACGGTGAAGAGCTAAACCGGCTTTTTCAAAGTAAAAAAA
The DNA here is from genome assembly GCA_031366785.1 of Bacteroidota bacterium. GTDB lineage: Bacteria > Bacteroidota > Bacteroidia > AKYH767-A > 2013-40CM-41-45 > JADKIH01. The sequence continues at coordinate 15,235 of JANLOW010000007.1, forward strand.
CAGAGGACATGCATTTGTTGCAGTTTTCAAAAAATCCGATGGAATACTTTTCCTGGATCGCTCATTTTGATATGGGCGTACTTTTGAGTTATTTTAAAGGTGAAAGCGTTCCCAATGCAATCATAGAATATCTATACCACGGCTTACCTGTACTTTCTACACCAATGGGTGATATAAATAAAATGATTTCATCCCCTGGAGGAATGGCGGGGGAGTTAGTCCCTTTAAAAGATGGCAAAGCTGATGTTTCAACGGCTGTGCAAATACTCGAAAAATGGCTCGACGATCCTGCTTATTTTAATATGTTAAAAGAAAATACCAAAGCCGCTTTTGAAAAATTTCAAATGGGAAATGTCGCCCGTCAGTATATTGAAGTTTATAAAGAAGCAATCTCAAATTTTAACCAGTCAGCCAATCATTCCCGGTGATTGTTCTTTACAATTGTACGGCTGATAATCCGATCTCTATAGGTAACTTTTACAGTATATAATCCATCCAGTAATTCGGATAAATCAGCATGTATTTCAAGATTGTTTTTATTTGATTTTCCTTCAAATAATTCTTTTACAATTTTCCCCGAGACATCGACAATATCTATTTTCATATTTTCTTGTTGAGGCAATAAGAAGCCAATTGTTATTTGACTGGTAAACGGATTCGGATAAGGATCAATAGTAATTATATCATTTGTTAGATTAAAACATCGCTCATTGTTATCAGGGAAATTATCCTGCATACCATTTGGATTGTTTACCTTAATGCAGTAATATTTTAAATCACTTCCCGGGGTAATTAGAAACGAAGCATGAAACGGATATGTTTGATATCCCAGCGGTCCATTTAAAATTGGTTCTGATAGTTCTTCACGAATAGTATTTCCATTTTCTAACCGTGCTTCAATTTGAAGACTATTTACTATTCTTGTTCCTCTGTTTTCAAGCCTGCCTACAACATAAAAATAAGCCCCATCAAAATAAGATGAATCACCTGTTACAGCGATATCAAGTATTGGATTTATCACATAAATGGTTTTACTAAGTGTATCCTTGCATCCAAACTGACTTGTTACATATTGTATTATTGTAAAAAGACCTGTGTCATTATAGACGTGTATTGGTTCACGTAAATTCTCAATGGCACTACCATCACCGAAATCCCAATTATAAAATGATCCGTTTAATGAATAATCTGAAGTCTGTATCTCTAATGGTGGATTGCCAAATTGTGGATCAAAACTGAAACTGGCAACCGGTAAACTATTAACTTTAATCACTTTTGAAACACTTTTTGCACAGCCTATATCCGATGTTACTGTCAGCGTTACATTGTAAGATCCTGTATCCGGAAATATATATTGCGGGGATTGAATAGAATCAGGCTTTGGTAAATTCGTAATATTCCATTTCCATTTATTAATACTTCCTGATGAAATCGTACTGTTATTTATAAATGTATAATTTGTATTTATACAAGCTGGCGTAGAAATAAAACCTGCAACAGGAATCGGACTTACAGAAACTTGCTTACTGGCTATTGTCGAACATCCCGGCTTTGATGTTACTTGAAGTTTTACAGTATAGCTTCCCGGGAATGCATAGTAATGTGCTGGTTCCCGCAATTGATTGGTTTGATTGTCGCCAAAATTCCATAGGTATGAACTGTCCAGTGGCGTGCCAGGATTAAAAAATTCCATCAAACTTCCTAAACAGGTCGGCGAATATGTGAATTGGGCAGAAGGCGATTTGTTAACTATAATACTTTGCAGTGTGGTATCTTTACAGCCAAAATTTGTGATTGATATAAGTGATACTATGTAATTCTGTGTAATATTATATTTATGCTTTGGATTTGATAGTGATGAATAATCATTTACTCCACTTGAGAGGTCACCAAAGTTCCATTCATATTGTGAAATTGTGCTTAAACTGTCGCATTTGCTGGCATTCATAAATTGTATTGAATCTCCGGTGCAAGCATTAGAATGACTAAAATCTGATATTGGACGCGAATAAATATGAACGGATAAACTGTCTGAACTTTTACATCCTTCCGGAGAAATTACGGTAAGTATTACCGGATAATCTCCTACAGAAGGAAAAATAAAATCCGGATTATAAATTGAAGTTGTATCCGACATATTAAAAATCCATCTCACTGAATCAATGGAACTTCCATTAGCTGGAATTGAATTATTAAAGAAGTGTGTATTGTTTCCTATACATGTGGTAGAATAGCCAAACGAAGCTACAGGACTTTCTTTTACATCGACAACTTGTTGGAATAATGTTCCGGGACAATGTGAAGGTGAATAAGCGATTAAAGAAACGGTATTAAGTCCTGGTATTGTAAATTGATGAATTGGATTTGCAGTTGTATCAAATACATTGTTTCCAAAATCCCAAAGCCAACCTGAAATTGTATCATTATTTACCGTTGATAAATCCGTAAATGCTACATTGTTATTCTGACAAACTCCGGTAGGAAGAAATGAAAAATTAACGGTAGGGACATTGTTTATTTTTATTGATTTCATTGTAGTATCTGCACAACCGTTTATAGCGGATACAATTAATTGAACCGGATAAGTAGCTACTGATGCCGGATATAAATGCAAAGGATTAGCACCTGTATCTGAATTAGCATCTCCAAAGTCCCAAGCAAAACTGTTTGCAGATGAACTATAAAAATCAGTCTTGTCAGTGAAAATAACATTCTGACCAATACAGGTATTATCAGCAATAAAGCCTGCTTTTGGACGATCATTTATTGTTAATAATACAGATGTACTATCACTACATCCTAAAGCAGTTGTCACGCTTAAATTAACAGAATAATTTCCTCCATTGGGATAAGAATAGATTGGATCCTGCGTGTTTAAAGTATCTCCATTACCTAAATCCCACAACCAGGCATTTATAATTCCTGTTGCAACTGTTGATTGGTCTGTAAACTGCAATAATGAATTTGAACATGCAGTTAACGGCGAAATAAAAATAGCTTGAGGTTTGGGCGAAATATTTATTACTTGTATTAATGTATCAAAACAACCAAATGAGGATGATGTAATTAATCTTACATTATAACTTCCTGTTGATTGATAGGTATGCGTTTCGTTTTGCGTTATCGATGAATCCCCATCATCAAAATTCCAATTCCAAGATGTTATTGTTCCATTGTTGAGTACAGATGAATCAATAAACGACGTTATATCTCCGAAACATTTATTTGAAACTATAAAACCTGTATTGGGTGCAGGCGTAACAACCACTGAATCCGTAAATGAAGAGGTATTTCCGTTTTCGTCAATCACTGATAATGTTACGGAATATGTTCCTGGCTGACTGAAAATTATATTTGCCGGAATTGAATCTGTACTTATTGGTTGATTAACATTTACTGTATTTGTATAACCTAAAGTCTGTAAATTATGCGAAGAATAAAGAACACAAAGTATGTTTTTATTGCCTTCCCGCTTGGAACAAATTCCTTTTGGAGTTTGACCGTTAAAATAGTCTGAACCAAGATATACAGGAGATGGATTCCCAAGATCAATTCCTAAATCATACTTTTTAATTACAAAAGCATTAAAATCCGTGTAAACAAGTTTCCAGTGCGAACTGTCGTTTATTAAAGCTAAATCGCTGGGAGTTCCTCCATTCGATATAATGGTTGTGAATGTTGGTGTATTTCCCAGAGAGTTTCCAAAATCGGCTCTTATTACTTTTGAAGAGCTGTTACCGGCAATCAAAGCATACCAGTTTCCACAGCTTTTGGCTATTACAACATCCTGAACAATAGATGTACCGCTTACTGAAAAAGGAGTTGAGGCAACAGGAATATTTCGAATTGAATTACCAAACGATAAAACAGATATACTTCCTCCGGAATGATTACCGACAATACCATAAATAGAGCCTGTTGAGTCGACTGCAATTTTAATTGACCATGGATTAACAAAGTGACTTGTTACATTTGTAAGAACGGTTATAATGCTATCCGGGGTATTTCTAAGACTATTGCCAAATCGAATCCGGTAAAGGTAGTTTGAACCAAAATCAGTTATCAATCCAAACCATGTCGAATCCTCTTTGTATAAAGCTATATCAGTTGGTTGATACAATACTCCGAAATTTCCAAGGTCTTGAGCTAGTGTTAAAGGATTTTCCAGTCCATTATCATAAATAACACGATGCAATTTTCCATCTCCGAAACCGGAAATAAAAACAATGTCAGTATCGTTTTCATTCGCTAACGTTATATCTCCTGGAAAAGAAAGATTTAATAATGTATCTGTTAATTTGCTTGCAGGGTTTGAAAAAAACCCCGGCGTAAAATCCCAATTGTAGGAAGATGCACCCGAACTGTTATTGGAAAATATTAATGGACTTCCCGAACAAACAGGGGAGGATACAGTAAAGTTACTTACGGGACATTGACTATAATTTTCAGCAGTGATAAGCTGAAAGCAAAGCACAATAATAATTTTTAAAGACTTTATATAATTCTTCATCGACAGATTTTAAACCTGTCCTAATACGAGAATTACATTTTGATTGTTTGTTATTCAGGTTGATAGCAATTCGCGGCGATATTGCTTGTAAGTCTCTGCAATTCCATCTTTTAATTCGATTTTTGGCTTCCATCCAACTTGCCGGATTTTAGACGAATCCATCAGTTTTCTTACAGTTCCATCTGGCTTTGAAATATCGAAAACAATACTGCCTTTAAAACCTGTAATTTCTTTTACCAGTGAAGCTAAATCGGCAATACTGATATCATCGCCATAACCAATATTTAGGAAATCTTTTCCATCATATTTTTCCATCATTATTAAACATGCTTCAGCTAAATCATCGACATGTAGAAATTCTCTTTTTGGATTACCGCTTCCCCAGACGGTAACAGATTTTTCATTTCTTAATGTAGCTTCATGAAATTTTCGGATTAAAGCGGGAAGAACATGAGAATTTTCTAAATCATAATTATCATTAGGGCCGTATAAATTTGTCGGCATAGCGGAAATGAAATTGCAACCATACTGAAAGCGGAATGCTTCACAGAGTTTGATCCCTGCAATTTTAGCGATAGCATAAGGCTCATTCGTTTCTTCAAGATAACCTGATAATATATATTCTTCTTTGATTGGTTGGGGAGCCATCTTAGGATAGATACACGAAGATCCCAGAAACAAAAGTTTTTTAATATTGCTTTTCCAGGCAGAATGAATTACATTTAATTCGATGGCAAGATTGTCATAAATAAAATCAGCCTTATAAATATTGTTTGCAAGGATACCGCCGACTTTAGCTGCTGCCAGAAAAACATATTCTGGCTTTTCTCTTAAAAAAAAATCCTGAACATCAATTTGTTTGCGCAAATCCAACTCTTTTGAACTTAAACAAATCAGGTTTTCGAATCCCTTTCTTTTAAGGATACGAAGAATAGCTGATCCGACCATTCCATTATGTCCGGCAATAAATATCCGCGATGTTTTATTCATGATAATTTAAAACATTGTGTCCGCCTTCTTTCAGGTATTTATCTTTTCTGAAAAGATCAATATCGGAAGCCATCATTTCTTTTACAAGCATTTTTAAATCATACTTTGGCGACCAGCCTAATTTTTCTTTTGCTTTAGTTGCATCTCCAATTAATAAATCTACTTCGGAAGGTCTGAAATATCGTTCATCGATACTTAGTATCGGTTTGTTTTTTTGAACTTTAAATTCAGGCTTATTACAATTAACAACAAATGCTTTTTCGTCTTTTCCACTGCCACGGAATTCTATTTCCATTCCGGCCTCCAGACAAGAAAGGCGGAAGAATTCACGAACAGAAGTTGTAATGCCGGTTGCAATTACAAAATCTTCGGCTGTCGGCTGTTGTAGAATAAGATACATTGCTTCTACATAATCTTTAGCATGACCCCAATCCCTTTTAGCATCCAGATTCCCTAAAAAAACTTCGTCCTGTAAGCCTAGGGCTATGCGGGCAACTGCACGGGTAATTTTTCTTGAAACAAAAGTTTCACCGCGGATAGGGGATTCATGATTAAATAAAATTCCATTTGTTGCAAACATTCCGTAAGCTTCACGGTAATTTACAATAATCCAATACGCATATAATTTTGCTGCTGCATATGGAGACCTCGGATAAAAAGGCGTTGTTTCTTTTTGAGGAATTTCTTTTACAAGTCCATATAGTTCGGAACTTGAAGCCTGATAAATCTTTGTTTTTTTAACTAGCCCCAGGAGTCTAACTGCTTCAAGAATTCTTAGTGTACCTATACCATCAGCATTGGCTGTATATTCAGGAATTTCAAAACTGACTTTTACATGCGACATAGCACCCAGATTATAAATTTCATCGGGTTGAGTTTCCTGTATAATTCGGATAAGGTTAGTACTATCGGTTAAATCCCCGTAGTGTAATTTAAAGTTTACATTTTTTTCGTGAGGATCGTGATATAGATGATCTATTCTTTCTGTATTGAATAGTGAACTCCGGCGTTTGATACCATGAACAAAATAACCTTTATTCAAAAGAAATTCTGCCAGATAGGCTCCATCCTGACCTGTAATACCTGTAATTAATGCTACTTTCATTTTATTTTGATGCGTTTTCAAAGATACTAATTATGTAATGAGTTTAATGACTCGATTTTAAAGGGTGTAAGATAAAAACGATTGTTAATTACCTACGGGTTTTTTCGGATAATAATTATTTTGTTTTAAACGGTTTGTGCTTTTTATGGTAATAGATTCTAAATTCTTATTACTTTGTAACTTTCAAATGCCATTTATGCGTCTTCTATTTGCAACTAACAATATCCATAAATTTAAAGAAGCAAGTAAAATTCTTCTTCCATCATTTAACTTGTTACGACTTAAAGATATTGATTGCTACGATGAACTTCCTGAAACGGGGCTGACAATTAAATCCAATTCCTCTCAAAAGGCCAGATATGTTTTTGAAAAATATGGTATGGATTGTTTTGCCGATGATACAGGACTTGAAGTTTTTGCACTCGGTGGCCGACCGGGTGTTTATTCTGCACGCTTTGCAGGGCCAAATGCTGATTCTTCTGAAAATATTGAAAAACTTTTAATTGAATTGAAAGGAGTAAAGGATCGCCGTGCTTTTTTTCGGACAGTTATTTCTTTGTTTATTGATGGTAAGGAATATTTTTTTGAAGGACAAATCAATGGAAACATAAATGAATTTCCAAGCGGGAGTAAAGGATTTGGATATGATTCGATTTTTCTTCCTCAGGGTTATGAAAAAACTTTTTCAGAAATGGAAGAAGCCGAAAAAAACAGCATTAGTCACAGGGCCATTGCACTTAAAAAACTTTCCGATTTTTTATTCGAAAAGATCAATTTAAAATCCTGATTTAATTATTTCTTACGGCTCTGGCTGCATAAAAAAATATTCCAAACATACTCAGGAAATATCCTGAAAATAAAAAAGTATAGTTGTGTGACCATTCTCCAAGAAATTGTTCCATTATAACTACGAGAACAAGCGAAATAAATGTCAAAGCCCAAAAAACCAGAGCTACTTGAGTATCGCTTAATCCTAAATAAGCCAGTGCATGTGTTGTATGATCTTTGCCTCCAACAAAAGGGCTTTGTCCTCTTCCTAGTCTGTTAATTACCACTGTTGTCGTATCTATAATAGGCATTATAAAAACAATGATCGGTAAAAAAAGATTTTTTGCGCTTATAAGTTCACCGGTAGGAGGATCAGCATTCCACAAATAACGAATTCCTATAGCTGCCAGGAAAACTCCTAAAAACTGACTACCTGTATCTCCCATATACATTTTAGAAGGATGCCAGTTGAAATATAAAAATGCCAATAGGGCTGCCATTACTCCCAACAAAATCATGAAATAGACACTGTCGTATTCATGGTGAAATAGCATCACGACAATTGCAGAAAGTATAATACTTATAGAAACTGTGGATGTTATACCATCCATATTATCGAGCATATTGAGTGAGTTCATGATACCAACCACCCAAATAATTGTGATAAAATAATTTAAGTAAATAAGATATGACAAATTAATATATGTTCCGGTAACGATTAGAATGACTGCGCAAGTGACCTGCGTACTGAATTTTAAAAATGGCCGCGTATTATAAGCATCATCGGCAAGACCAATAAGAAATCCCAACATTGAAGCTAGTAGAATCCCAATAAATTGTTTGCTTAAAAATACCTGGTTGCTATCGAAAAAAATGGAATAAATAATTATCGAAAGCAAAAAGATTATATAAAAAGAAAATCCTCCAACGGCTGGCTTGGATTGCGTTCCCCATCGGATAATAGTATCATCTTTATCCCGCATGCCTAATGTCTTTACAAACTTTAGAAAGAGGCCGTTAATCAGTAAAGAAAATAATATAGACAGCCCAAAAAATAATCCATAAACAGCTAGGTAGTAATTATCGCTGACATTCATAATTCAGAGGATTAATTTTCTACTCTAATGTAAAGATTTAAATAGATAATCTTCATTATATTATGTTAATACTTTGTCTGAATTCTTTAAATGAAGGCAATATTTTGTCTTTGGAAGATACCATGGGATTTTTTATTTTCCAGTCAATGTTTAACTCAAAATCATTATATATTATTCCACTCTCAGATAACGGACTATAATATTCAGTCACTTTATATAAAAAAATAGTATCGTCTTCAAGTGAAACAAATCCATGTGCAAATCCTGCGGGTATCCAAAGCATCATTTTTTCTTTTGAATTCAGTTCAACAGAAAAATGTTTTCCGAATGTTTTGGATCCTTTTCTTATGTCTACAACAACATCGATAACACTTCCATTTACAACGCGAACTAATTTTCCTTGCTGATGCGGATTCTTTTGAAAATGTAAACCCCTCAATACATTTTTATGATTGACTGATTGATTATCCTGGATAAAAGGGCCCTTAATACCATGTTGGATCATTTCACTTTCGTTGAAAGATTCAAAAAAATATCCGCGTTCATCAATAAATATCTTGGGTTCCAACAAAAGTAAACCTTCGATCGGCGTTTCAATAAATTTCATTTAATACTTGTGGTTAGTTTTTTGTAAAAAAAGATTTTAATTTTTGCCAACGGGATAATTGTATTTTGGCTTCATCTTCATAATATCCATATCCGTATCCATATCCGTATCCATATCCATACCCATATCCATAGCCATATTTAAATCTTGACATTTCAACTCCATTTAGAACAACTGCAAGTTTCCGTATTTTATTTTCTTCAATAAGTTTATTGAGATTACGTATAAACAATCGCTTGGAATAATGCGCCCGAATTATATAAATAGGGTAATCAGCTTTTTGAACGATTTCAACACCATCAGTTACGATTCCAACAGGAGGTGTATCTATTATTATTATATCATATTTGGATTTAAGATAATCCAGTAACTCGGTCATTCGTCCACTTAAAATAAGTTCGGAAGGATTTGGAGGAATTGGACCGGCTGTAATAAAGTCCAGATTCTTGAGACTGCTTTTATTTATACAATTATCCGGCGAGTCTTTTCCTATGAGGATTGTACTCATACCATTAATGTTCTCTACGTTAAAACCAAGATGAATTTTTGGTTTACGCATATCAAGATCAATAATTACTACGCGTTTATCGGAGAAAGCAATTACACCGGCAAGATTTATTGCAACGAAAGTTTTTCCTTCACCGGAAATAGTAGAAGTTACTGCTAAAATTTTTGGGCCAGGTTCATTGCTAATAAATTGAAGATTGGTTCTTACTGACCTGAAAGATTCGGAAATTGCAGACTTTGGATTTTTGTCAACAAGCAATTGAGAAATAGGGATATCTTTTTTATATTTTGGAATAATTCCAAGTAAAGAAGCATCAGTATATTGATTGATTTCTTCTAAAGAAGTAATTTCATTGTAAACTAAATATTTGACAAAAATTATAATGAAACTAAGAATAAAACCAATTAAAATACTTCCTGAAATGATAAGTCGACGGTTTGGTGAAAGTGGAACATAGGTGACTTGCCCACGTTGAAGAATGACATTGTCAGTAACGATTCCTGCACGAGTAATAGAAAATTCAATCTTTTTTTCTAGTAATAATTGATAAAACTTTTGATTTACATCATACAACCTCTGAAGCCTAGCCATTTCCGCTTCTTTGCTAGGAAGTTCAGTGAAACCCGATTCAAAATCAGCAATTCGTTCATCAATACTTTTTACTTTATCATTTAACGATTGCGTAGCATTTTTTAAAGCAACAGTTAACATCATCCGTTGACGATCTATTTCGATATCCAGAGATTTGATTGCAGCATTTTCTTCAGTTGCCTGAAATTTCATATTTGAACGCTTATCTTCAAGTTCTTGAATACGAACAACCATAGATTGTATAAGTGGATCGGAATAAGTTCCTGCCAAAAGAGGAAGAATTTGATCAAGTCTTTTATTGTTATTAATATCTTTCTCAAGCCTTGATAAAATAGCACTGTTTAGTTGCATTTCAACTCTTTGATCTACTAGTGTATTTATATGATTCAGGACATCAGTTGCATTTTGGACCGGATTAATTATTTTATTCTGTTTTTTAAATAACTCCAATGAAAACTCGGAATTCTTTAATTCTCCATCGATAGTATTTATTGTTTCATTAATAAATTCAAGTGATTTATTTGCGCCGGCTGATTTATTTTCTTTATCATATTCATCATATTCTTTAGCCATTGTATTAACAAAGTCGGCAGCCTTTTGAGGATTTTTATCCTTAAATGAAATTTTAATAGTCTGGGCACCTTGATTCAAAAGAACAACACTGGAGTAAATAAAATATCGACTTAAAAGAGTATTCGGATTGTTTATTATAAAATAAAATGGATCTTGTTGAATTTGATTCTGTTGTTTCTGAATAATATCATAATTCAAAATATTTATTCTGAATTTCATTCCTGGAATAGTATACCATTGTCCAATATTATAAATGCCCTCGAGTTTATTTCCGTTCCAGTTATTGGTCATTTCTAGACGCTTATTTTCTAAAAATTTTATATAAAAAGGGAAATCACAAATACCAGAATCAAGTTGATAAAATTCTACTTCAAAAGGTGAGTTTTTATATAATTCTTCATCGAGTACGGTCCCTTGAGCATAATAACTTACTTCCAATGGCATTTTAGAAAGAACACGGTCAACCATTAATCGCGATCGCAATATTTCAATATCTCCGGCTAGTTGATTAATTCCCATTGCATCATACATTTGAGGGCTTTGGATATTTAATACAGCAGTAGCATTATTAACGGTTCCAATTTTTACAATAGCTTCCGACTGATAAACCGGATGAGTATATCGGAGATAAAGAAACGCAGTGGTAAGTGCCGTCGCCATTAAAATGACGAGAATGTAAAAATTTCTCTTAGCAATTATAGCGAAGAGTTTGACATCAAATTCTTCATTAAGATGTGATATCTTTTTTTTCGCCATTCGATTATTTTTTAAAGAAAGCCAGTAAAACTAACAGGCTGGTTATTAAACTTAAGTAAGGAAGAATATCTGTACTTAAACGCCTTGATATATTTCCAGCAGCGTCTATATAAATAATATCATTTGGATAAACCTCTAGTTCAGAAGTTTTAAGTCCTTCAATGGAGGAAATATCAGCCCGATAAACCATTGGGTTTTTATAATCACCCCGAACAATTCGAATATGAAATGCTTTACTGAATTCGCTAAGCCCACCTGCCAAGGCCAATGCTTCAAAAAGTGAAGTATGGTCATTTTGCAATTGAATAACAGTTCCTTTACCACCATGGGAAAAGAATACGTATGCTCTACGACTCACAACCCTTAGAAGTACAAAAGGATCTCTATAGTATTTGGAATATTTTTCCTGCAACAAGGATTCAGCTTCTCTTATATTTAATCCTTTTAAGTTTATTCGGCCTATAACAGGCATTTTAACCTCTCCATTTTGCTCAACTATATATTGAATGCCTTCGCTATTTGCTGTTTGAGAAATTGTGGACTGGGTTATATCTACAAGTTTAAAGCCATCATTGCTGAATATGTGAAGCTCCATTTTATCTTCCGACTGAATAATATATGGTCCGCCGGGAACAGTTGAGGTATCCTTGGCAAAGACATAGTCTTTCGGAGTATTAAACATACGGTTCGGCACAAGTGAGCATGAGCTCATTGAAATTAAAGCCGCAAGAAAAAAAATCTTATTCATATTTTGGAATTCAACAAAAATAGAACATTAATATTAATTCAAAATTCTTTTATAATTTATTATTTTTTTGAAGAATGCTTAAGTACAATTCACTTACTTCGCGGATTAACCTTGTATAGTGAAATTTTTCTTTTACGAATTCCCAACTATTTTTACCAAGTCTGGCTCGTAGTGCATCATCTTCAATCATTTTAAGTAATGTTTTATGAAAGTCATTAAAATCATTGTTGTTAACAAGTAACGCTGTTTCGCCATCTTTAACAACATTCTCGATACCACCTACATTAGTCGAAATGATTGGTTTATTTCCTGCCTGTGCCTCAATCAAACTGACTGGTGTTCCTTCATTAAAAGAGCAAAGCGCAACTATGTCTAGTCCAGAGACACACACATCCACATCTTTAATCCAACTGCTAAAAATAAGATTGCTCTTTTTCTTTACATCAGGATAGTATGAATAATCGATTCCAAGCAAAGATGCTTCTTTCATAAGTGGAATTCTACTTTCTCCGTCTCCAATAATAAAAAACCGAACCTTCCGAGAAGTTGTACCTAAGATCCTTGCTGCACTACTGATAAACAGTGAATGATTTTTAACAGGTACCAATCTGCCAATAATGCCTATAGCAATCTCATCATCTTCCAGAAAAAATTTTTTTCGAAAATCAATTCTTTTCTGTTCAACATTTTCTCTGAAACGAGAAAGGTCAAAACCTAATGGTATGATGTGAATTTTTGATGGGTCACAAAGACTGTATTGATAAGCAAGTTCTTTTTTCTGTCGCTCACTTATGGCAATAATAGCTGAACTTCGTTTTGCAAGATATCGTTCAATCCATAAAAATATTTTTGATTTTAATGGATTAAAATAAGAGTGAAAAATATGACCGTGAAATGTATGAATAATAACAGGAATTTTTTCATGCCATGCGGCAAGTCTTCCAAGTGCACCAGCTTTAGCAGCATGGGTATGAACAATATCAGGTTTGAACTGTTGAATAATTTTACGGATTTCCCAATATGAACGGATGTCATTGTATGGATTTATAGACCGTTTCATTTCATTTAAACGTATAAATGTTATTCCCATTTCTTTTACAATAAAATCAGAACTTTCTTCAGAATCTTGTTTGGTGCCAGCCAATAGTAGAACCTCAAAGCTTTCCTGAAGATATTTTGAAAGAATGGCAACATGGAATGCCGGCCCCCCTAAATTTAATCTGTTAATTATCATTAATACACGAGGCACATTCAGAGAGTTATTAGGCAAATATAATTTTTGAAGCATTACAAAACAGGCCTCGCTTAGCTAAATTATGAGTACTAAAAACCGCATTTTAGTTAATTACTTTTATGATCAAAAAATAACAATTATTCATTAGAAAGTGCTAGACATCAACACTTTTCATTAATTTTCATTGAGCTTCTTATTGATTTTCGGAGTTAAAATGTAAGAGTTAACTCCGGTTACGAACATCTTCACCTAACACTTTTTTGAATATTGATAAATGAATAACATGTAATTATTTAGAAAGATTTTATATCTTCGCGGCCACCAAAAAAATAATTATGAATAAAAAAATTTTTGCTCTAGCATTATGTTTTAGCATTACTGCATTGTTATCATGTGAAGGTCAGAAAGGAAAATCCTCTGTAAGTCTTAAAACAACTTCTGATTCTGTTGCATATAGTATTGGCGTCTCGATTGGAGCTAATATGAAAAAGGACGGTCTAGATTCTTTGGACATAGACATTATGAAACACGCAATAAGCAGCGCTATTAAGGGAGATAGTTTGCTGATTGATGCTACAAATTCACAAAGTGTAATTCAAGCTTACCTGTCAAGAAAACAGAAACAGAAAGGTGATGTTAACTTGCAAGCCGGAATTAAATTTCTTGCTGAAAACAAAAAGAAGCAAGGAGTGGTTGAATTACCTGATGGACTTCAGTATATGGTAATTAAAGAAGGAACCGGAGCTATTCCAACGGCCAATGATACGGTGTCTGTTCATTATCATGGTACTCTTTTAGATGGAACTGTATTTGATTCATCTATAGATAGAGGAGAACCTGCTGAATTTCCTGTAGGTGCTGTTATAAAAGGTTGGACTGAGGCACTTCAATTAATGAAAGTAGGATCGAAGTATAAGCTTTTCATTCCTTCTAATCTTGCCTATGGAGATCGAGCTGCAGGACCAAAGATTAGTGCAAATTCTACTCTTATATTCGAAGTTGAACTTTTAAAGATTAAAGGAAAATAGTTTTTTAACTAAATTCATTAACCATTAAAAAGGTCGTTTGCTTAAATGCAGACGACCTTTTTTAGTTTTCATACTTGTTAATTGAAAATTATACATATCAAAATCAATACATTAACTTAATATTTTAAAATTATTAGTACTATGTGTTGCATGGTAGTATATTTTACACATATCTTTACAAAATAATTACTACTTGGTATTACATAGATCCTTAAACTAAATTAAATGAAAACCACACTAATGATTTCAGCAGTTTTAATCGGAGTTTCAGCAATAGCCTTTGCTGCAAATGAATCCACCGAGTTATCATCTTCTTCGTACGATCCCGGTAAATTTTACGGTCTGATCGTAAATTCAAATGCTAATATAATTTTAACACAGGGTGAACACAATTCTATCCGGTTGGACGGAAATAAGAGAGATCTTAAAAATTTAAGGGCGACTATCGAAAACGGTGCATTAACGATTAACGGTGGAAGCAATTACCCGGTAAATATTTATATATCAGCTGAGGAATTAAATCTCATAGAAATTAATGGATGTGCCAGAATTTTTGCAAGCGGTAGTATTAACAGCGATATACTTCTCTTGAAAGTTAATGGAAGTGGAAGTTTGAAAATTGATGTAAGGGCACTAACTGTTGGTATGATTGTAAACGGAAGTGGAAAAATTATTGTTTCTGGAAGTAGTGGTGAAAGTTATCTGCGCATTTTCGGAACAGGAAATATTTTTACAGACAATCTTGATTCGTTTAGTGTTTCAGAAGAAAGAATCGCATTAAAAGAATCTAAAGTTGTAGCTAAAAGAGCTACATTAAAATTACAACGTTAAAATATATTTCAATTTAACCCTATAAAATAAAAGACATGAGCAACAATCTTGAAAATGCGCAGGCTCAGATGCGAAGAGGGGTCCTTGAATTTTGTATACTTTCTATTCTGTCTCATGAGGAAGTTTATCCCTCTGATATTATAAACAGAATGAAACAATCCAAACTAATTGTAGTGGAGGGTACATTATATCCTCTTCTGACACGCCTTAAAAACGGCGGATTGCTACAATACCGTTGGGAAGAAAGCAAATCCGGACCACCACGAAAATATTATTCTTTAACTCCACTGGGAAGTAAATTTCTTGACGAGCTTCGCCTTACATGGAATGAACTCGTTGATGCAGTTAATTTGACCATTAAAAAACCTGAACATCATGAATAAGACTGTAACAGTAAATATAGGTGGAATTGTATTCCACATTGATGAAAACGCCTATGAGCGTTTCAAACAATATCTCGAATCGATTCGGGTACACTTCACAGGTTCTGATGGCCGCGATGAGATAATGCAGGACATTGAATCGCGCATAGCGGAAATGTTTCAGGATCGCTTAAAAGATCAGAAGCAGGTAATCACTCTTTCCGATGTGGAAGAAGTTACAGCGCTTATGGGCAAACCTGAACAATTTGGCGATGAAGAATCAAAAGATAAAGAAATTGATTCAACTGAAATTAAAGTAAAGCGCAGATTATTCAGAAATCCTGATGATAAGGTTCTTGGAGGAGTCTGTTCAGGTATATCTGCCTATTTCAATATAGACCCTGTATGGATAAGAATTGCCTTTGCTGTTGCTTTCTTC
>JANLOW010000016.1:0-10843 GCA_031366785.1 Bacteroidota bacterium
GCAGCAACAGCAACAGCAAAAGCAGGATGGTGATAAAAATCAGGATAAAAAAGATCAGAAAGATCAGAAGAGTAAACAACAAGAGGATAAACAACAGCAACAAAAAGAGCAGGAACAAAAGCAAGAAAAAGATAAAGAGGAACAGGCAAAAAAAGAACCACAACCACGGAAAGATAAAATTTCTAAAGAAGATGCTGAAAAAATTCTACAAGCATTGAATAATGACGAGAAAAAAACTCAGAAGAAACTCAATGTAAAAGAAGGTTCAAAAATTAAAATTGAAAAAGAATGGTAAATGAATGATTGGAAATATTAATTACTATTGATTAAAAAATAATTATCCGGAATATTTAACTAATTTTAAAAATTGATTCAACTGTTTATTGATCATTCAATGAATAATAAATTAATAATAATGAAGTTTATCAATAAAACATTAAAGATCCTTTTATTTCTATCTCTAATTATTGCATTTTCACAAAGAATTGCTTTTGCTCAGGAATTTACAGCAACTGTTTCTTCCACTGCAGTCGATGTTGGTGAACAGTTTGAAATTACTTTCAGTTTGAATTCGACGGGGAAAAATTTCCGACCTCCTACTTTTATAGATTTCAATGTACTTATGGGGCCTAATCAAAGTACACAAATGCAAATTATCAATGGTTCCGTTTCACAAACATCATCCTATACCTATGTTTTACAGGCCGTAAAAGAAGGCACATTTAAAATCGGTAATGCCGAAATAATCGCCGGTAATACCAAAGTAGTTTCAAATCCTGTCACCATCATCGTTAGTAAAAACACAAATAAATCACAAGCAGGAAATTCACAAAAGCAAAATGGCGATAATTCATCCGTTGTTGCCGGTGGTAAAAATGTCTTTATTCGGGCGAGTGTAGATAAAATAAATCCTTATCAGGGCGAAGGAATTTCAGTCATTTACCGAATATACACCAAGGTTACTCTTTTGAACTATTCTGTCAATAAACTCCCATCCTTCAATGGATTCTGGAGTCAGGAAATTTCTATGCCCCAACAGTTGGAATTCCATAGCGAAAATGTAGAAGGTGTTAGTTATAAAGTTGCCGATATTAAAAAAGTAATATTATTTCCCCAACGTTCAGGTGCGCTCAGTATTGATCCTATGGAAGGAGAAGTAATAGCCAGAGTTCAGCTTCGTCGCCAGCAACAACAAAGCAACGATCCGTTCAGCCAGTTTTTCAATGACCCTTTTTTCAATAACAATCTGCAGGATATCAAAGTCCCATTAAAAAGCGAATCATTAAAAATAAATGTACGTGATTTGCCCGGTAGTGCACCACAAAGTTTTACGGGTGCTGTTGGTAAATTTGCTTATGAAGTTTCACTTGATAAAAAAGAAACAAAAGCTCATGATGCTGTCAATCTAAAAATAAAAATTACAGGAAAAGGAAATATACGACTGATTGCTTCACCGAAAATAGAATTTCCTCCCGACTTCGAAACTTACGATCCGAAAGAAAATGTATCTGTAAATGTTACTACCAATGGAGTTACCGGAAGTAAAACGTTTGAATATCTTATTATTCCGCGAAACCCCGGAAATTTTAAAATTTCCATAGCGCCTTTTTCTTTCTTTGATTTAGAGAAAAAGCAATACATCACTCAACAATCTCCGGCCTTAACTCTAAATATCAGCAGAGGTACAGAAACAACCACGGCCGTTGTTTCCGGTGTTAATAAAACCGATGTTCAGATTTTGGGAAAAGATATTTTATTTATTAAAACAAAAGATCCGGCATTTATTGTAGGCAGTGGTACAATATATAAATCACCTGTATTTTTTTCTTTAATTATCACACCTGCTTTGCTTTTTGCCGGTTTACTATTTATTAGACGTCGAAATGAAACAATGGCAGGCAATGTAAAACTTATCCGCAGCCAACGTGCTAATAAGGTTGCAATGAAAAGATTAAGTGCAGCTAAAAAATATCTGACGACCAATGAAAGAGAAAAATTTTTAGATGAAATGTTCCGGGCTTTATGGGGTTTTATCAGTGACAAACTTCAGATCCCGGTATCTGATCTTTCAAAAGATACTGCGGCTCAGGCTCTATTAAATAAAAAAGTTCCTGATGGACTTATTTTACAATTTACCGATACGGTAGACAGCTGTGAATTTGCCCGTTTTGCAGGAGGCATGGCAGATAATAATGAAACCATTTATAAAAAAGGTCTGGAAATAATTACTCAACTAGAAAATGCTCTTGGATAATAAAATAATACAATGAAGGCTCGATTAATTTATTTAAATTTTTTGTTTACACTTTTTAATTTACAAATTGTTAAAGGTGCAAATGACAATGATGCATTAAAAATTTATCATCAGGCCAATATTGCTTATCAAAAACTTGATTATGAAACCAGCATACGTTTGTATGAACAACTGATTAAAAATAAATCTATTTCCGAAGAAGTATATTTTAATCTAGGTAATTCCTATTTCAAGGCAGGCAATTTTGCTAAAGCTATACTTAACTATGAACGTGCAAAAAAACTTGATCCCGATGATGAAGATGCCAATTTCAATTTAAAAATTGCCTCCCTGAAAGTCGTTGATAAAATAGAAAACGTTCCACAGATTTTTTATAAAAAATGGATCAATCAATTTTCTGTTATGTTTCCGGCCGACACATTCTCGATCGTATTAATTATTTTGATCTGGCTTCTTTTTGCATCAGCGACTTTTTATATTACAGCAAATTCAGTTACAGGTAAAAAATTCTCTTTTATCCTAATAATATGTTTTCTTTTCCTTTCCGGTATAGGTGTAGTAATGGCTAGTCGGAGTTATGCGATTGCACGATTAGACAAACAATCTATAATAATGTCAACTTCCGTTTATGTAAAAAGTTCACCGGATGAAAAAGGTAATGATCTGTTTATATTGCATGAAGGTACAAAGGTTGATATACTAGATGAACTAAACAACTGGAGAAAAATTCGAATAGCAAATGGGAGCATCGGCTGGATGAAAGTTGATGAAATGGAAATAATCTAATGACACGTATTGGATTATTAAGTGATACACATGGCTTTCTGGATCCAAAAATTTTAGACCATTTTAAAACGTGCAATGAAATATGGCATGCAGGAGACTTTGGCGGTGTAATTATTTCGGATCAATTAAGTTCTTTTCAAAAACTCCGCGGAGTGTTTGGAAATATTGATGGACAAGAAATCAGACTTATTCATCCTGAAGAACAAATTTTTAAATGTGAAGATGTTCTGGTTTACATGACTCATATTGGGGGTTATCCCGGAAATTATTTTCCACAGGCAAAGAAAAAAATTGAGTTAAAAAGACCATCTCTTTTTATTTGCGGTCATTCCCATATTTTGAAAATTATTCCCGATAAAAAATACAACCTTCTTCATATGAATCCCGGTGCTGCAGGAAAACATGGATTTCACAAGTTTCGTACTATAGTTCGGTTTACAATAGATAAAGATAAGATTTCTGATCTTGAAGCTATTGAATTAGGACTTCGATCTAGCCTAGAGTAATCAGCGAAGGCGATTAGCAGAACGAACAAGTTTTTCATCCTGCTTAATAAAAAGAGAAGCAAGAAAAATTATCAATATTTGAATAAGGGGAAGATAACTACCATATGCATAATGAATTTTTTGATTCATTCCGGACGCCATTGTATCGGCTAGAAAAAATACAAGTCCAATCAATACACAAGTTAACAATAATGCAAGATTACAGACCCTTATCTGAATATTTCTGTTTTTAAACAAAAAAATATTAAAAAAAGAAAGTACTCCAATAGCGCCGTTTAGTATTAATAAAAGAGCATTTATAGATATAGTAAACTGTTTTACAGTTGCAGCTTCCGTTTCAGGAAGTAATTCAAACAAGGGTAAATAAAGCAATAACACGCTAATTATTGTAGATCCAAGTAAAAAAAGCGTTTGTTTCCGTTGTATCATGAAATTAAGTTCAAGGGACAAATAACGATGATTTTTAGAAAGGAAACAATATTGCTACGAATGTAGTATAGAAGAATAAAAAGTATATATTTATAGAATATTTTAATGAATTTTTGTTGGAATCATTAAAATAAAGTATTATTGCAATGAAATTCAAATCCGTTCTGGATTTTTTAGTTATCCGTTGAGGAATTTCTCCCGTCGGCTTAAAATATTCAAACCAGTTTCTTAATATTTATTTCTCTTATAAATTACGGCTTTTATAATAAAAGCCACGATGAAAATAAACTCTGATTTTTCGGAATTTTTAAAACCAAATAATTATTCATGTACGATATACTTGAATTGAACGATAAACTCGTTAATGAAATTAAAGAAATTGCTCGTCTAATGGAAATTCCAAATTATGACGAATTACGCAAACAGGAATTAATCTATAAAATTCTCGACCAGCAGGCTTTGAATCCTACTGCTAGCAATTCAATTCGTGAATCTCTTATTTCAAAATTTTCTAACAACTCTGCAAAAATGGAATTACAGGAAGTCCCAATGAAGGAAGAAAAAAACCAAGAGGCTGATTCATCTTCAAGGCCTAAAAGAAAACGCGTAATCCCTGGTGATGAAACGGAAATTAAAAAAGCACCGGTTTTACTTGAACCAAGTGTTAAGATACCAGCAAATCGGCCTGCCCCTCCTCAAACTACTGCAAAAGTAATTACTCAATCAGCACCACCGGAAAATACGGAACGAACAATCGATGCTCCTGTAAAAACATTTGTCCGACCGGAAACAGAACGCATAAATATTCAAAGTCAGCAAAATCCAAACCTAAGACAGAGACGGGAAATAATTGTTCCTGAACCGGTAATAGATCCTGATACATTAATTCCTGCAGAAGGAGTTTTAGAAATAATGCCAGATGGTTTTGGATTTTTAAGATCAAGTGATTTTAATTATTTGACTTCTCCGGATGATATTCATGTATCATTGGCTCAAATAAAATTATATGGCCTAAAAACAGGTGACACAGTTTTAGGTACTGTTCGTCCTCCAAGAGATGGAGAAAAATATTTTCCTCTTGTAAAAGTTGACTACATAAATGGATTAGATCCATCTATTTCTCGAGACAGAATTCACTTTGATTATTTAACTCCATTATTTCCATACGAAAAATTAAACTTAAGCGGTGAAAAAGCCAATTACTCCTCACGCTTAATAGATCTGTTTACTCCTATTGGTAAAGGGCAACGTGGACTTATTGTTGCTCAGCCTAAAACCGGAAAAACAATTCTTTTAAAAGATGTTGCAAATGCCATTGCAGCTAATCATCCGGAAGTTTATATGATCATACTTCTTATTGATGAACGTCCGGAAGAAGTTACAGACATGGCTCGCAGCGTAAAAGCAGAAGTAGTCGCTTCTACATTTGATGAACCAGCTGAACGTCACGTAAAAATTGCCAATATCGTTCTTGAAAAAGCAAAACGTATGGTTGAATGCGGACATGATGTAGTCATCTTACTTGATTCAATTACCCGTCTGGCACGCGCATATAATACTGTTGCTCCTGCCAGTGGAAAAGTACTTTCCGGTGGTGTTGAAGCTAATGCACTTCATAAACCTAAACGCTTTTTCGGTTCAGCCAGAAAAATTGAAAACGGTGGTAGCCTTACAATTATAGCTACCGCACTTACTGATACAGGATCCAGAATGGATGAAGTTATCTTCGAAGAATTTAAAGGAACCGGTAACATGGAATTACAACTCGATCGTAAACTTGCTAATAAACGCTTATTCCCGGCTATTGATCTTGTAGCATCCAGTACACGGAGGGAAGATATGTTGCTTGATAAAGAAATGTTGCAACGTATGTGGATACTCAGAAATCACCTTGCCGATATGAATCCTCTGGAAGCCATGGAATTCATGCTTGAAAGAATGCGAGGTACAAAATCAAATGAAGAGTTTTTAGTCTCGATGAACGGATAAAAGGTAGATACAAGAATCAAGAGCAAAGATTTTTTTTATCCTGATTTAGAGTTTCAGACACTATTTTTTTTCCGGTGTGATGTGTGAAACGATAAAAATCGAATTCTCATATACCTCGTATTTACTGCTCTGATGGCAATTTTAGGCTGTTTCGATTCATGTTTAATTTTTCTATTTTGGTAAAAATATATTTTTTGTTGGTCAATCTATTAAAATAAAAAATAATTGATTTTTTCGTTTCCATTTTTTAAAAATCATGGGAAAACCAGTATTTATAGGCTATCTTAGATATTCTGTTCCGATTAGGAATTTGGTATTCACAGCATATGAAAATTATAAATACATTTTTAATTACTGGAATTGTACTGTTTATAATTTCTATAAACCAGATTTTTGCCCAGAACCTTAGTACTGCTTCTTGCGGTACTCCATCAAATCTGCATATAAATAACCTTACCTCAACCAGCGGACAATTAGTATGGAATAGCGTCCCTAATGCAACAAATTATGTTATCAGATTCAGGCCTGTCGGTTCTACAAGCTGGCGTCGCCAGCCTTCTCAAAATACGATAGAAGTAATTACCTCTCTAATTCCTAATACTCTTTATGAAGCAAAAGTTAAAAGTATTTGCTCCAGAATAGTAGGAGTTTATTGCAGCCTTTATAATTTCAGAACCCCATCAAATATTTCTTGCGCAGTTCCAAATGTCTATTATTTTGCTTCCGACAGCATTACATCTAATTCGGCAAAAGTAAGCTGGAAAAAAATTCCCGAAGCTTTAAGTTACAATGTTCAATACCGGATCCGATATTCAAATTCAACATGGCTTACAAATTCGTCATCCACAAATTCACTTATATTAACTGATTTAAACCCGCAAATACAATATGAATTTAAAGTTCAAACGGTTTGTTCAAACGGTTTAAGTTCTTATTCTTTAGCCGGAATATTTACAACACTCAGAAATATCTGTGATGCACCCATAAATTTAGAAGCCATAGACATTACAACCTCTACAGTTACGCTTTTATGGAATTCTCTTAGCTGTGCCACATCATATAATTTAAAATACAGACAAGTTGGGACTGTATGGATTATTGTTAATTTAAATTCACCTACATATAATCTTACCAATCTGGAAGAAGGAACATCGTACGAATTTATTGTTCAGGGTATCAACCAGAATGGTTTCACTTCAATTTATTCACATCCATATGTATTTTCAACAGCTTCACCGACATGCGGAATTCCGGATAATATTACATTAGGATCAATTGCTATTAACCAGGCTACTTTATCATGGAATGCAATACAAGGTGCTTCAAAATATAATGTTAGATACAGGCTTATCGGTTCTCTCAACTGGCAAACATTTACGACTGATGTAAATAATGCAATATTAACTGGACTAAGTCCCGATAATGCTTATGAATACGAAGTGCAGACTATGTGTGCCAATTCTCCCGGAGGTTTTTCTGCGAAGTCAATTTTTTCAACATTACCGCAATACAGTAATATAATACCGGTTCCGGATCACATAGTAATTTGTATCATGGAGAATAAAGCATATACACAGATCTTTGAAAGCATATTTACTCCTAACATCAGTAATTTATCCGATGATCAAAAAAGTGCTTTATTTCTTAATTCATATGGAATTACTCATCCAAGTCAGCCAAATTACTTTCATTTATTTTCAGGTGGTAACCAAGGTATTACAAACAATGAATTACCCGCTCAACATTTTACAACTCCCAATCTTGCTAAGGAATTAATTAATGCAGGTAAAACATTTATCGAATACAGCGAAGGTCTTCCGGAAGTTGGATATGATGGAACATCTTATGGCAGATATGTTCGCAGACATAATCCTATTACTAATTGGATGGGTACTGATGCTAACCAGGTTTCTTCAACACTCAATCAACCATTTTCAAACTTCCCGACGAATTATAGTAATTTACCTACTGTATCTATTGTCGTTCCCGATTTAACCAACGGCATGCACGATGGTTTATTAGGCACAGCATTGGCCAATGGCGACAACTGGTTTAAAAATAATATGATTCCATATATTGATTGGGCTAAGTCTAACAATAGCTTATTTATTTTAACAGCTGATGAAGATGATGGTTCGCACAACAACCATATTCTAACCATTTTTACCGGATCAATGGTCATGCATGGCTCCTACTCGCAGCCAATAACACACTATAATATTCTTCGAACCATAGAAGAAATGTATGGTCTCAATTTTATCGGTGGTACAGCAAATGTTTCTTCAATTCACGGCTGCTGGACAAACGGATTTAGAATGAGTGCAAAACAAACAGCCAGTGAATCGCTTGTACCTAAGGAAAATTATTCCGGATGGAATGTTTTTCCAAATCCTGTTTATAATGAATTACATGCAACTTATAATTTAACTGAATCATCAGAAGTTTCTATAAATATTTATAACAGTACAGGAAGTCTGATTTTTGAAGATAAGCTGGGTAAAATCGAAAATGGAAATCACACCTACACTATTGATGTAAAAGAAAAAAAAATCCCTCAAGGTATCTACCTGATGGATATTGTTTATGGTAATAAAAAATACACACAGAGGTTTTTAATTTCACAAAGGTAGCTTACCACACATGAAAATAAAACAGCCCGGCATTCCAATGAAAACCGGGCTGTTTTTATTTAATCTTTACGCACTTATTCTACTTCGTGATTATTTTTTTTCTTTTCATCAACATAATTAACATCCAGGGGTTTTTTAACTTTATCTTTCAAAAGCGCCAGCTGAACAACTTCAATCATTTCTTTTACATAATGAAAATTAAGATCTTTTATATAATCTTTTTTTATTTCAGCAATGTCTTTTTTATTTTCCTCTGAAAGAATTATATTTTTTATTCCTGCTCGTTTAGCAGCAAGAATTTTTTCTTTTATCCCTCCGACAGGCAATACTTTTCCTCTCAATGTAATTTCTCCGGTCATTGCCATTTGAGGCCTTACTTTTCTTTGAGTAAATATCGAAGCCAGTGAAGTAAGCATGGTAATTCCTGCACTCGGTCCATCTTTAGGTGTTGCTCCCTCAGGAACATGAATATGAATATCCCACTGATCGAAAATCCGCGGATCTATATTAAGTGAATCCGCATGAGCTTTAAGATATGCCAATGCTATAACGGCAGATTCTTTCATTACATCACCAAGATTTCCCGTTATCGCTAATTTACCCTTACCCTTGCTTATACTCGATTCAACAAATAAAATATCGCCGCCGACGGATGTCCATGCAAGTCCGGTTACAACACCGGCAACTTCATTACCCTGGTATTTATCTTTTTGATAAAGAGAAGCACCTAGGATACGAACCACATCAGCTTCTGTTAATACAGGATTGTATTTTTCTTCCATTGCCACTGACTTAGCGATTCCACGAACCAGTGAAGCAATTTTCTTTTCTAGACCTCTTACGCCGGATTCACGGGAATAATACTCAATCAAATACTCAATAAGTTTTGAAGATAATTTAAGATGTTCTTTTTTCAATCCATGCGCTTCAAGTTGTTTAGGAATTAAATGCTTCTGAGCTATTTGTATTTTCTCTTCAATGGTGTAACCGTTGATTTCAATTATCTCCATTCGGTCAAGCAAAGCCGGCTGAACTTTACTGAGTGAATTCGCAGTTGCTATAAAAAGCACATTGGAAAGATCATAATCGATTTCAACATAGTTATCATAGAAAGTATTGTTTTGTTCCGGATCAAGAACCTCCAACAATGCGGAAGATGGATCTCCGTGAAAATCGTTTCCAAGTTTATCAATTTCATCCAGAACAAAAACCGGATTGGATGATTTTGCCTTTTTAATATTTTGAATAATCCTGCCAGGCATTGCACCGATATACGTTTTACGGTGACCACGAATTTCCGCTTCATCGCGTAAACCTCCTAATGACATCCGAACATACTTCCTTCCAAGTGCCTTAGCGATAGATTTACCAAGAGAAGTTTTTCCAACACCGGGAGGACCATAAAGGCACATGATAGGAGATTTCATATCACGCTTTAATTTTAAAACTGCCAGGTATTCAAGAATTCTGGATTTTACTTTTTCGAGACCGTAGTGATCTTTATCAAGAATTTTTTGTGCATGCCTTAAATCGAAATTATCATTTGAATATTCTTTCCAGGGAAGGTCTAAAAGAAGTTCCAGATAGTTTAATATAACTGAATACTCAGCAGCGGCAGGATTCATCCGTGACAAACGATCCGATTCTTTCTTAAATGTATCAGCAACTTCTTTACTCCATTTTTTTGTAGATGCTCTTTCTTTCAACTCGCTGACTTCACGATCAGGTGAATTGCCTCCTAACTCTTCCTGAATTGTTCGAAGCTGTTGATTCAAAAAATATTCACGTTGTTGTTTATCAATATCAATTCTAACTTTGCTCTGAATCTGATTTTTCAATTCGAGCATTTGTAATTCTTTTGTCAGATTTGACAAAACCAATGTAGCGCGTTCTTTTAGATCCAATACTTCCAACATCTTTTGCTTTTCAGCAACAGGCGCATTCATATTCGAAGAAATAAAGTTGATCAGGAATGAGGGACTTTCAATATTTTTAAGAGCGAAACCGGCTTCGCTGGGAATATGCGGACTTTGCTTAACAATTTGAAGCGCCAGATCTTTTAAGGAAGAAATAAGCGCATCGAATTCTTTATCGTATTTACCGGGACGCGTTTCAGAAAATGCGGAAATAGAAGCTTTTAGGTAAGGTTCTGTTTGTTTTACTTCATTTAATTCGAAACGTTTTTTTCCTTGAATGATAACAGTTGTGTTTCCATCAGGCATTCGAAGCATTTTGATGATATGTGCTAC